>JADFNY010000061.1 GCA_022563115.1 Acidobacteriota bacterium
TGATCTTCACCTGGTAATAGTCTTCCGACAGGAACTGAGGCGAGGCAAAGATCGTTCGCAACACCTCGCGGATGTCGCCGCCGGTTTCCTCGAACGTGCGGCTTGCGGCCTCGACCACCTCGGCCGGTGGATCGTCGGCAACGAAGCGTCGTACCAACTTGGTAGAGATGTAGCGCGCCGTGGACGGGTGGTGAGCCAACATCCGGACCAACTGTTCGCCCTCTTCGATGCCGCCCGACTCGATCGTCTGTCCGAGAACGGTCTTGTCCCCTTCCACGTGTAACAGGGGATCGAACACGAAGACACCCTCCTCTTCTCTGCCGTTGGTGATCTTCCACGCAGCGACCGTCCACCCGGTAAGCACCTTCGCGACCTCGATGACGTCTTCCTGCGTGTAGCCCCCGTCTACGCCAATGGTATGCAGCTCCATCAGCTCGCGCGCGTAGTTCTCATTGAGTCCCTTGAGCTGTTGCAGCAACGGCATTCGCTCGAGCAATTGCAAGTACTCGGTAGCATCGAGGGTGGGCTTGAGGGAAGCCAATCGCTGTTCGATCACCTCGGCAGGGGCCGAGCTGATCCAATTGTCGAGGTAGGCGAGCATGCTCGGGTGCTTGGCGACGGCCATCAGCAGATCTTCGAAACTGCTCAGGGCACGCGGACGAATCACGCTCTGTTCAAAGTGGGCGGCAAATGGATTGTCGCCGCCGAAATCGACACTAAAGTGATTCATCCAGAAGTCGACCATGATCTCGTAAAGCTGCCGCTCGCTGTGCACCGCGCGGATGATTCTCGCCACGCGGATCTCGCCCGGAGTCCCCTTCTTGACAGCAGCCTCAGCGGCCATTCGGCGAAACCTAACGGACCCAGACTCGTCAGCCACGGCTGCAGCCTCCCGTTCAGTCTCCTCAGAAAGCCTCTTCCGCTCGAAAATCATCGCCCTACGGCGCCTTCCCATGGGGACCGGCAAGTTCGCCTGGAGAATCTCCTCCAGGCCCATTTCCAGCGACGTAAAGTCGGCCAACATATCGTCGGTGAGCGGGTCCGGGATGCTCGCCGGGTGGAGCTGCTCCTCGATGTAGGCCTCGATCCCCATGGCCTTTACTCTCTCGATATCGCCCAAGCGCGGGCCGAAGCCCAGACGATTGAGGACATGGATGATCTTCTGGTTCTCGGTCAGCTCCTCCTCGCTATTCGTAGCGAACGAGACAGAATACGGCGAAATAACGAGCAGGATGAACACGCCGACAACTTTCAAGGAGCAGGCTAGGCCACTACGGCACTGAAGACTCATATCGTCCCTCTGAGCTTGCGAACGCACATTCGCATGAACCCCCCCACAAGTCCCTTGTATCGCGGGCGTCTCACGTCCGGCCAAGAGGCCTCAGCCGCCCTCAATCGACTCAACTTGACAGTACCGCCCCGGGTGGAGCGGGGCCGTTAGATGAGTCCCTTGTAGCGCTCCGGGTCGGGCGTGAATCTCGGGAAGACGGCGTCGAGGTTCGTGGCGCCCAGGTGTCGGTCCAGCAGCTCCGCGAATACGTCGCGGAAATCGGTGGTCAGCGCCAGGTCTCGGTTCTCGTTGAGCTGTTCCCTGGCGAGGCCGGGCCAATCGCCGAAGACCTTGCCGCCCTTCACGGAACCGCCCATCGCGAACATGACGTTGGCGTGGCCATGGTCGGTGCCGCGGTTGCCGTTCTCACGCGCCGTGCGTCCGAACTCGGACATCGTCAAGACGACGATGTCCTCCATCCGATCGCCGAGGTCCTGGTAGAAGGCCGCGAGCGCCTGGCCGAACGGCTGCAGGCGCTGCATCATCCGGCCGTCGATCGACCCCTCGTTCTGGTGGTGGTCCCAACCGTCGACATCGACGAAGGCGACCTCGAGGCCGATGTCGGCCTTGATGAGCTGGGCGACCTGCATCAGCGCGTTGCCGAATGGGCTCGGATTGTTGTTGTTGGGGTTGACGCCGTATCGCACGCCCGGTGCCGGCTTGTATTGCGCCGGGTTTGCCTCCTTCAGCAGATCGATGGCGTCGAACATGTCGCGCGAAGCACTCGTCAACAGGGAGTTCGAGTCCTCGTTGTAGAGGGTCTCGTAGATCGACCCCTCGCCCATGCCGAACTGCTCGATGTTGCCCATGGCAACCGCCGGGGCCGGACCACGCAGGGCCTTCGGCAACACTCTCCCCAGCCCGGTGCCGCGGAAGGCCGTCGCGTCGGGGTCCGGGCTGGCGGTGAAGTGGCGGTTGATCCAGCCCGTCCCGGCGCCGCGCCCGGGAGCGGCCGACTCCATGATGTCTTGCGCCTGGAAGTGCGAGCGGTTGCCGGTGTCGGGAGAGCCTACGGCATGGATGACGCCCAGGTCACCCTTCTCGTAGATCGGCATCAGCGGCTGCAGCGCCGGGTGGAGGCCGAAGAAGCCGTCGAGGTCGAGCGCTGAGCTCTCACCCTGGCCCGGCGGCTGGATGGCGATGCTCGGTCGGTAGTCGTAGTAGCTGTCCTCACCGAACGGCACGACCATGTTCAGGCCGTCGGCTCCGCCGCGCTGAAAGATCACGACCAGGGTCTTGCCGTTGCCGCTGGGCGGCAAAGCCGCGAACGAGGCACGCCGGAGAAACCCGGGAACCATGGACAGCCCGACCACAGACATCGCGCCATCCTTCACAAACACTCGTCGACCAATCATCTCCGTCCCCTTTCGTCGGAACCTACGATCCGAATCGAACGTTCACGCTTCATCGCTTCTGGAAGCCGGGCGACCCGAGCATCGTCGCCACGGCCAGTACCTGTGGGTCCGCGGGATCCTCCGCCTCCGCGGCATCCGTTGCGTACCCGGGTCGCATCATCATCTCTTGACCGCCCATCATTTCCTGGCGCTCTTGTTCAGCTGCCTGCTTCAACGCCTCTTGCATAGCGACGATCTGCTCGGGGGTCGGCCGCGGCAACCCGAGCTGGTCGAGGAGCGCTTCGGCGGCATCGAGATCGACCGACTCGATGAGCGAGAATTGCCCCTGTGGACCGGCGGGCAGGTCGCCTCGGGCCACCGCGTTGGCGAAGCGCAGGCGCTCCATCAGCGCGTTGGTGTTCACCCAGGCGCGCGCCACATCGGGGTTGCCGTCGGGAGCCGGATAGTTGTAGACCTGCTCTCCCATCCGCGCCACGGGCGAACCACCATATCGCTGGTTTCCTCCGGCGACCCACAGCGCCGCAGCGCCCATCCTGATCTTCGCGTCGACGGCGCGCAGCGTGCTGAAGACCAGCTCCAGCGGCTTTTTGATCTTCGCCTGGTGGTAGTCGGGCGACAGAAACTGCGGCGACGAAAAGATCGTCCTCAGCACTTCACGAATGTCGCCGCCGGTCTCCTCGAAGGTACGGCTCGCTGCCTCCACCAGCTCCGCCGGCGGATCGTCGGCGACGAAGCGTCGCACGAGCTTGGTCGAGATGAAGCGCGCCGCGGCCGGGTGGTTGGCCAGCATGCGGATAACCTGCTCGCCTTCCTCGATCCCGCCCGACTCGATCGTTTGCCCCAGCACCGTCTTGTCGCCTGCGGCGTGCATGAGGGGATCGAAAGCAAACACGCCGTCGTCTTCCCGGGCGGTAACGATGTCGCCGGAGACGATCGTCCAACCGGTGAGCACCTTCGCCACTTCGATGACGTCCTCTTGCGTGTAGCCTGCGTCCACGCCGATGGTGTGCAGCTCCATCAGCTCGCGGGCGAAGTTCTCGTTGAGGCCTTGGTTCGCCTCGTAGAAAGGCCTGCGCTCGCGCAGCTCCAAGGACTCCTCGTGATCGAGGGTTGCCTCGAGCGCCGCCAGTCGCTCCTCGACTACTTCTGCCGGCGCCGAGCTCTTCCAGTTGTCGAGGTAGTTGAGCATGCCGGGGTGCTTGGCGACCGCCATCACCAGATCTTCGAACCTACCCATCGTCCGGGGGCGTACGACGCTCTCCTCGAAGTGGGCCGCGAAAGGATGGTCGGCGAAATAGATGCTGAAGTGGTTCATCCAGAAGTCGGCCATTACTTCCTGGAGCTGGCGCTCGCTGTAGATGCCCCGGATCACCTTGGCGCTGATGATCTGGTAGTCGAAGGGCCGATCGGCGAGCATCATCGCCCTACCTTCGGCCGTATCGGCAGACGCCACCTTCCAGTATTCGGTGCCGGCGGCGCGGGCGTCGGCGGCCCGGCGTTTCTCGTAGATCGTCGCGCGGCGCCGCAACCCTTGCCGTACCGGGGGGGCGTAGGCGTCGAGCAGCTCGGGCAACCCCATCTCGGGCGCGTTGTACCCCTCCAGCATCACGTCGGCGATCGAGTCCGGAATCCTTGCTGGGTGGAGCTGCTGCTCGATGTAGGCTGTGATCCCCATCTCTCGAACGCGCTCGATGTCGCCGGGCCGCGGCCCGAAGCCCAGCCGATTGAGGACGTGGACGATTTTCTGGTCCTCGGTCAGCTCTTCGTTCGGGGTGGAGGCGAAAGAGATTGAATACTGAGAGACAACAACCAGAACGCACACCCCCAGCACTTGCAACGAACGTACGACACCCGTCTGCCTCCGAGTCATCTCGCCTTCTCCCTGGTCACGAGCTTTCATACGAGCTTTCATTAATGAAATCATCCCACGTCTGCACTTAACACTTTCGCACCGAGAACACAACAGAGTTGTTCATCCACCCTCGGTTCCCATTCCGTTGACAGCACCCTCGGGAAAGGCTAGGAAGCCGACAACACACCACTCGTTTTTGCCAAAAACAAGCCTCGAAACAGGGGAGTTTTCTCATGCAGCAGCAGCCACGCAAGATGGTCGGTGACGTGACCCCCAGACTGAGTTTTGCTCTAGCCACCGGTGTAATTCTGCTCGGCGGCGTCTTTTGGCAACCGGCAGCGAGCGAAAGGATTGTCGCCGTACAGGCCTCTCAGACGGAAACCGACCAGGAGGAGGAAACCGCCGACCAACGCCTGATAGGCGGTGACGCAGATGACGTTCTCGAGGGCGGTGAAGGCAACGACATGCTTGAGGGCGGGGCCGGCGAGGACTGGCTGGTCGGTAACGAGGGCGCCGACTTCCTCTTCGGAGGGGAGGGCAACGACACGCTGGACGGTGGCGAAGGCAACGATGACATACACGCGGGCGGCGGCATCGACGTTCTCGATGGTGGGGAGGGCGACGACATCTTGGTCGGCGACGAAGACAACGACATGATCGACGGCGGCGACCAGGACGACTACATCCACGGCGGCGACGGCGACGACGATCTCGACGGCGGCGACCATGACGACGCCCTCTACGGAGGCGACGGCAACGACACGCTGATCGGCGGCGACGGCAACGACAGCTTGAACGGCGGGCAGGGCGACGATCAGCTCTACGGGGGCGACGGCGGTGACCTGCTGACCGGTGGAGCGGGCAAAGACCTGCTCGAGGGCGGTGACGGTCCCGACAATCTCCAAGGCGGCGCCGAAAACGACATCCTAAAGGGTGGCCAGGGTCCCGACGTGCTTTCCGGGGGGCCGGGCGACGATGTCCTGGACGGCGCCGGTCAGCCGGACATCCTAAACGGCAACGAGGGCAACGATACGTTGCTCGGGGGACAGGACGACGACAACCTCAACGGAGGGCAGGGCAACGACCGGCTGCACGGCGGCGATGGCGACGACGTTCTGAACGGAGGTCCGGGTGACGACGAGCTACTCGGCGGCCGCGGCTCCGATAAGTCGCTGGGCGGCCCCGGCGACGACCGGGTCATGATTCGCCGCGGTGACGTCGGCGCCGATCAGATCGAGCGAATCGACGGCCAGGCAGACAACGACACGCTGATCCTCAACGGCTTCGGGCTCGTCGAGCTGCCCGAATTGCCCGGCATTCCCGAGGAGACGGACGAACCGGGGGACGCCCCGGCTCCCCCGGCCCCCCAGGCACCCCAGCAGGCCCGCGAGGAAGAAGAGGGCGTGACGTTCTCGCTGGTCGATCCGTTGACTGGCGGCTCGTACCACATCTCGAACTTCGAGGAAGCCCTGCACTCGCACTACTTTCCCGCAATCGGCGGCGGCGCCAGCGGCTCCACGTCGTTCATCTTCGTCAACCCTTCTGACACCGAGACCAGTGCGGGCACCCTCGAGTTCGTCGCCGCAAACGGTGAACCGATGGAGCTCTCCATCGGCGGCGAAGAGGCGGCGAGCAGCTTCGCGATCAGCGTGCCGCCCTTCGGCCGCGTCGACCTCGACGCCAGCGGCGCGGTGGCGGGCGCGGCACAAGTGCTCGTCGACAGCCCGCTCGGCGGAACGGTCGTGGCCGATCTTGACGGCATCGGGCCACTGGCGGTCGGGGAAAGCGCACTCGTCGACGCCTTCATCGTCCCGGTGTCCATCGACGTCGAAGCCACAACGAGCACCGGCGTGGCGCTGTTCCACGCCGCTATCGACAGCTCGATCAAGCTGACGCTCGTCTCGGAGGCCGGGGTCGAGATCTCGCTCGCGGCACCTAGGCGCGTGAGGGCTTCCGACATTCAGGTGCCGGCCAACGGTCACCTCGTGACCTTCGTGGGCGATGTCTTCGCGGGCATGGGAGCCTTCCGCGGCGCGGTGATCGTCGAGGGCGGTATCTCCCGCGAAGAAGAGAGCGGGCCGATGGCGGCGATCGGCATCGAGCCCGTCGGCGCGGGAACCTTCAGCGCGGTTCCGATCATCCCGATGGCGCCGCTGCCCGCCAGCGGCCCGAAGCATTTCGTCGGCTTCGCAAGCGGCCAGGATCGTGCTTCCTCCCTGATCCTGATCAATCCTTCGACGCAGGAGCCCGCCACCGGGAGCGTCGAGTTCTTCGACGACGGTGGTTCGAGCTGGGCCGTGTCGGTCAACGGCCTCGAACCGCAGTCGTCCGCATCGTTCGAGCTTCCCCCGATGGCTAGCACCGCCTTCACCGCTTCCTCCGAGGGTGGGGTGGCGGTGGGCTCGGCGCGCGTGACGACGAGCGAGGGGAACGTCGACGGTGTGCTGCGGCTGACCTTCGCCGGCGGAAGCGTCGCCCACACGGGTTCCGCCGAGGCGCTGGAAGGGTTCATCGTGCCGGTGACGCGCTCCGTGGCATCGGCAACGAACACCCAGGTCGCGGTCCACTCGACCGAGTCTGCTGTGACGCTGAACCTGGTGCTTCGCGATGCCGGGGGCGAACAGGTAGCCGGCGGGAGCACCAGCGTGGAGATTCCGGCAAACGGCCAGATCGTTCAGACGATCGATGGGATCTTTCCCCAGGCGGACACAACCGACTTCCGGGGCACGCTGACGGCGACCGCCGAGGGGGGGAGGGTCACGGCCACCGTCGTGCGGCTCGGAGGCGAGCCGGCGGCGATGTTCCTGCCGGTCGTGCCGCTGCGCTGATCCGCGCCCTCGGCGCCCCCAGGCCCGGGAAGTAGCATGTTCTTCGCGGGGTAGTCTACGGCGGAAATAAGTTGAGCGGGTTCGTGTTGACCAAGGGGAAGATTCGCAGCTTTCTCGAGTCTCTTTGAACGCCGATCTTGGGCGCCCAAGCAGGTGATCCGCTTGCCTTCCCGCTAGCGGTTCGCTCCCACGATTATCTCGGTCCGGGGGCTCTCGACCGTCACCACCCGCCGGCTCTCTCGGGTCTCGTCGAGGTTCCAGACCCACAGCGTGTACGTGCCGTACGGCACTTCGGGCAACACAAACGTGCCGTCCCTGGCCGCGACGACGCTGTAGGGGCTCGACGTAACGATGATGAACGCCCCCATGGCGGCGTGCACGTCGCACAGCACCTCGTAGGTCCCGGGATGCTCGAACGTGAGCTGGAAGGTGCTGTCCGCCGTGGGCGTTGCGACGTTGGCCACGGTTGAAGTCGTTTCGCGATCGACCACATGAACGTTATGCAGCACGTCCTCGCTGTTGCGGAACTCCAAGGCCTGTCCGAAACGCACCACGACCACTTCCGGCACGAACGCCATACCGACCTGGTCGATGATCGCAGGCTCTCCCGCTGCGACCACGCCTTCGGGGCCGCCGGGCGTTTCGGGCTCCAGGATGACAACGGAAGGAAAGCCCCCGCTGGCCGGTGGAACGCTCCCCATCAACACACCCGTGCCGGGGCGCGGCGCCGCCGTCTTGGTCGTAGCGGCCGCCTCGACCGCGGCTTCTTCGG
This sequence comes from Acidobacteriota bacterium, assembly GCA_022563115.1. Taxonomy (GTDB): domain Bacteria; phylum Acidobacteriota; class UBA890; order UBA890; family UBA890; genus UBA890. The sequence goes on from JADFNY010000061.1 coordinate 8,138, forward strand.
ATGGGTTCTCCCGTCGCTCAGAAGGAGAACACGCGGCCAACGCGGCCAACGCAGCCAACGAAAACAACAGCGCAATGACCCATGAGCGACACCCCGGGGAGTTCTCCACCACCCTGTCAAAGCTCACGCACGCCCCACCCAGTCGCGGCCTAGCAGCCACATTCGCCCTCATGAACCCGGTTGCCACACCGTCATTGTGGCAAGCGCTCGCATGCGGGAGCAAACTTTCCGGCCGCGATTCCGTTAGAATGACAGAGAGAGGCTATCCCCCGAGGAGCAAGAACAGATGAGCGAACAGGTCGAAAGCGACCAGGTCGAAATGGAAACACCGAAGGCAAGCGGACCGATCAGCGAGGGTATCGGGCGGGTCTGGAGCGAGATCAAGAAGATTTCCAAGCAGGTCGAGCACGAAACCCGCAAGAGCGGTCGCGTCGCTCGTCTCAGGTTGGACCTTCGCAGCCTTCGCCGTGAACAGGTCGAGGTACGCGCCCGGCTCGGAAAGGCCGTCTACGAGGCGCGCCAGGAGCACGGCGACTCGATCGCGCTGAGCGAGGTCGAGGGATTCGCCGGCGCCGTTGCCGCGCTCGACACCCTGAGCGAGCAAACCACCGCGAAAGAAGCCGCAATCGAGCAGCTCCACCAGGCTAACGCCCTCGACGAGCAGCCGCTCGAGACCTCCGACGAGGTCGCCTGAGCCGCCTTCAGCGGATAGAATTCGGGTCCCGATCTTCGCGCCGCCACACGGCGAGGAGCGAACCTCCGGTGGGGCTGTAGCTCAGCTGGGAGAGCGCGTGACTGGCAGTCACGAGGTCAGGGGTTCGAGCCCCCTCAGCTCCACCATATAAATCCAGTAGTAGCAGCAACTTACGGGCGTCGCGTCGGAGCGGCGCCCAAGTTGCTTGAGACTAAGGTTCCACTGAGGTTCCACGGACCGGCCGTGCGGTCGCGTAAGACAGGGGGCCGCTGAGCCGATCCGTCTACGGAATACGCGGGTACACATAACGGAGGCTGTGTAGTCGGGCGGGTACCCGGAATGAATGAGAACGGCGACAGGCAGCAGCATGACTCGCTCCGACGGAGCGGGGTCAGGTCACTTTCGGCAGCAAGCGCTCAAACACTTGGGTGCAATCAAGGCGGTCTATCCCGACTTTAACTACCGCCTCGAACGCGGCCGGATCGTGATCCTGTCGTCGAAGACTTCGGTGCTCCCAATGCCTGGGAAGGGCAAGTAGACGTCGCGAGAGGAGGGTATTCGGCCGTGCCGAAGAAGCTGAAAGAGTGATGAGCAAGATCTTCTTCTATGGCCTGTTCATGGATCGGACTCTCCTCACAGAGAAGGGTCTGCACCCTGAACCTGTTGGGCCAGCGTTGCTCCCCGATTACAGAATCCACATCGGCGAGCGGGCGACACTGCTTCCATCCGCTGCACATAGGGCGTATGGAATCGTGATGGAACTTCCCGACGAAGAGGCTCGCGCGCTCTACTCAGCTCCTAGTGTTCGCGACTACAAAAGAGAACGCGTACAAGTAGAGCTGTTAGACACCAACGAAATAGTCGAGGCATACTGCTACAACTTGCCGCGCGAGTTGAGCCTAGCCGGAGCGAACCCAGCTTACGCAACCGAGCTATCGCGACTGGTTGAGACTCTGCAGTTCGCTCCGGCGTACGTCGAAGAGATCGCTGCGTTCGGAGATACGTCGTAGTCCCACTTGTTCCAAGCCCTTGTCACATCGAGATGACGCCGCCGCCTACGGTTATCCAGATGCCGGCGACCGACCCGAACATGTACTCGTCGGCTCCGGCCTCGACCCCGATCGACGCCTCTTCGACCAGGGTCGCCGTCCCACCCCACACCGACCCCGACTCGGTCACGACGGTCGTGACGTCGCCCTCGGTGGTGATCGTGCCGACCCAGGTGCCTTCGGGATCGACGGCTTCCTCCTGGGTGGCGCAGGCGGTCAGGGAAAGGACGGACGGACACGACAACGATCGGGCGTAGGTGCATGCGCCGGAAGCTACGACGGCTCGCTGAGCGCATCAAGCGACGGCGGGCGCCCGCGTCTCTACAACTGAGACTGGCGTCTCCCTCTGTAAGCTGCTCCGCCTTCCGATTACAATCCTGCCGGCTCTTCTCCCGACAGGAAGCCATCATCTTGGTCGGCAAAACACTCGGTCATTACGAGATCCTTGAACCGCTCGGTAAGGGCGGCATGGGAGAGGTGTATCGGGTCGTCCTCGGAGGAATGGGACCGTGACACTTCCCGCGAGAGCCTATGTACTCGCCGCGATTTGCGCGATGGGGAACATCTCACTCGCCGCTCCCGGCCAGCAGCTACGGTCCGCGGCACGGGAGGGAAACCTCGAGGACGTTAGGGCGGCGCTTGTCGCGGGCGCCCAGATCGATGCCAAGGCAGAAGACGGCGCGACAGCTCTCTTCTACGCCGCTCAGCATGGGCACCCTGCGGTCGTTGAGTTCCTCGCTGAGCGGGGAGCTGAGGCAAACATCGTGGCGGGCATTGATGTGGGGGGCCGTACCTACCGGGTGACGGCGATCGGCGCCGCCGCGCTGGGCGGGTATGCCGACACGGTGCGAGTCCTTCTGGGTAACGGCGCTGACGTGCCGGAGTTTGCGGTGATCTCGGACAGACTTTCTCTCTTCGCGTCATCCCCGCGTGTCCTGGAAGCGCAACGGAGAGGCAGCGACCTCACCGGCGGGTCACGGGATTGGGAAGTCGTGGCGACGATCTTGCGGACGCCGGAGGTCGAGGCCATCACCCACGAGATTGTGCTGCTGGATGCCCAGGGGATGTACAGCAGTCACGATGGGCAGCAGTACGAAGTGTGGGTGGAGGATGGAAATGTGACGCTGGCGGCGTCTAACGGGTCGGTAGACAGACTTCAGTCGGTCGGAGGCACTAGATTCGCGCAGAGTCTTCTGCTCGATTCAGAGCGCAGGCCGGCGGCCGAGCGACGGGAGAGCACAGACCAGGGGATCATGATGCTCACGCGGTGGCTCCAGCGCCTGCCCGCCGAGGAGCGTGACAAGCTGGTGCAGCAATACGTCGAACACGGGGGAGTCTGGCTGGATTTCATCATCGGCCAAGGTCAGGTTCTGGGATTCAACTTTCGCGACGGTGGCCCCCGCGGCGTTGGAGGCCCGCCGGTCCTTTTCCGAAAGCTGAACACCCGGCCGACCGAATGGCCGTCGTCCGTGCCAGAAGCCACACCGACACGACCAGAGATTCAACCGATGAACTGGCCTGCCTTCCGCGGTCCGCGAGCCTCGGGAGTGGCCGATGGACAATTCCCGCCAACCTCGTGGGACGCCGAGCAATCCGTCAACATCCGTTGGAAGACGCCAATTCCGGGCTTTGGTAATTCCTCCCCGATCGTCTGGGGAGACAAGATTTTCATCACGACCGCGATCAGCTCCCAGTCCAACCCGGTGTTCCGCCCGGGAAACATCGGCGATACAGATAACGCCGGTGACCAATCGGAGCATGTCTGGAAGCTCTATTGCCTGGACAGGGTGACGGGCCAGATTCTGTGGGAGCGGACGGTACGCACGGGCGTCCCGAGAGCGAGCCGTCATCTCAAATCGACGTTCGCCAACCCCACACCGGTGACCGACGGCGAGTATGTGATCGCCTTTTTCGGCCCCGAAGGCCTCTACTGCTACGACATGGAGGGCAACCTGATCTGGCAGAAAGACTTCGGCATTGTTGGCATGCCCTGGTGGGGCTTTGCCAGCTCTCCGATCATCTATCGCGACACGGTCATCGTTCAGAGCGACACGGTGGCGAACGGGGGCGGACTCGGGCCGGAATGGGAAGAAAGATTGAGGGGACAACCTATCGCTTCGAGCTTCATCGCGGCGTTCGACCTCGCCGATGGGTCCGAACGCTGGCGGACTTCGCGGGATGAAGGTCGTCCCTCCTTCGGCACACCGACCGTCTATGAGGCTCCCGGCCGCCCCCAGCTCATCACCAATGGCGGGGAGCGAATCCGGGCCTACGATCCGATGACGGGCAATGAGCTCTGGTCGTTCTCGGCGGGGACACACAACGTGACGCCGACGCCAATCGTTGCTCACGATCTCATCTTTGTCACCAGCGGCATGCGCCCAATCCAGCCCATCTACGCGATCCGCCCGAACGCCGCCGGCGACATCAGTCTCGATGAAGGCGATGAGACCAACGAGTTCATCGCCTGGAGCAAGAGCCGGGGCGGCTCGTATACGCCGACGCCCATCGTCTATGGTGAGTACCTCTACGTCGTGAACGTCAGCGGCATTCTCGCGTGCTATGAGGCCAAGACAGGAAAGCGCATGTACCGTGCCCGCCTTCGCCACATGGGCGGTGGCATGAGTAGCTCACCGGTGGCGAGCGACGGCCGTATCTATTTCTCGAGCGAAGATGGTGACGTGTTCGTGATCAAGGCCGGCCCCGAATTTGAATTGCTCGCCACGAACTCAATGGCCGAGGTGATCATGGCGACGCCGGCCATTTCAGGTGGCATGATTTTCATTCGTACGCTGCACCATCTGTTTGGCATCGGCTGAAAGT
>JADFNY010000062.1 GCA_022563115.1 Acidobacteriota bacterium
GGCCAATTTGAGGCCGAACGGTAAAAAGGAGACCCGGTCGCCTTGACCGAATCTCCTTTGTTTCTACGGCGTTACGTCAAGTGCCCAAGAGAGGACTCGAACCTCCACGGGCCGAAGCCCACTAGGTCCTGAACCTAGCGCGTCTGCCAATTCCGCCACTTGGGCGACGCGCGAAAAGTATAGCAAGGTCAGTCGATCAAGACGCGCATCGAGGCTGGGTTGTGCTCGTCGGCGCCATGTTCCTGCATGATGGTGGCGCGGATGCGATGCCATAGCGCCGAATTCCCCGGGCAGGGTGTCCCCGTCGACTTCCGTGAATGCACCCACGCAATGGGGGGCCGACGGCAGAAAAAACCAACGGCCGGCGGCTACTTCGTCGCCCGTACCACGATATGGAACCCCAATGGCTCCTTGATGGGTCGGGGCAAGAGGTTGAACGCCGGCACGAAGACGGAGTTGTACATCGAGGCGTAGAACCCGCCCCGCTTGACGGTTTTTGTCGGGTGCCGGGTGGTCTCGACGTTAATCGACGAAAAGGCCTCGAACATGCGCGTCACCTCCCGCCGGCTGTAGAGCTTGACGATGGGCGCGTCCTTTTCTTCGTGCTCGTAGTTGGTACCCGACACGTGGACGAGGAAATTGTACCAGGAGTGTCGATTGTACAGCATGATCAACGCCTCACCCCCCGGTCGCAGCACCCGGTAGACTTCGTCCAGGCCCCGCTGGGTATCGGGTGTGTGGTGCAGTACGCCGAGCGAGACCGCCACGTCGAAACTGCCGTCATTGAACGCCAGGTTCTCGGCGTCGCCGACGAGCAGCTCGCCCGCAACCCCCTTGTAGTCGAAGTACTGCCGGGCGAGCCCGATGGCGTCGGCCGACAGGTCGACTCCCGTCGCCAGCGCTCCGGCCGCCGCGAACCGGATGAGATCGCACCCCCATCCGCAGCCCACCTCGACGAGCTTGGCGCCGGCATAGCGGTTGTAGCGGAGGAGCTTTCCTTCGCTCGGATACTCGTTGCCGTAGTAAGACTCGAGGTCGTCGAAGAACTGCGGGGAGCCGACCGGCTCCTCGGTCACGTCCAGCCCGATGACGTACTCGTTCCAATACTGTCTGACTTCCTCTTTGTCTCCTTGCGCCAAGGCGATCGCCTCCATCCAGAATCAAACGGGCGCCCCGTACGGACACGTCCGACGGTGCGGAGGAGTGTGGTCAGGATAGCACCAGCACTACGATTCGGATGAGACGACTGCCGTCACCTGAGGTTGCAGAAGCCAGCTACCGTCCGCAGTCTGAACGAGCGAATTCTCCGCGTCGAAGTCGAGGGTCACCGAGGTCGCGGAGTCCGGGGCAACAACGAAGGGGCCTTCCACCCGCACTTCACCCGTGGGCACCGAAAGCGGCAGCACCTCTCCGTTTACGACAACGAAGCTTCGCGCTTCGTCGACCGAGAAGGCGACGTACGAGTAGGTGCCGGCGAGGATCTGCGCATCAACGGCCTCAACCGTCTGGTTGCGTAGTGACAACAGATCGATGCCGCCGAGCTCTTCGTTGAAGCTCACCACGGTGCCGTTGCTGAGCTCGGTGAAGAAGCCCGTAATGTAGACCTCCGCCTGCGTGGGCACCTCCGGCTCCGGCTCCGGCGGCGGCGTTGCGAGGCCTTCCCAGGGCGCGAAGTCACTCCACCGGAACCACCTGGGCACCGAGCGTCGTTGATATTCCGGGAGGTCGGGAGAATGCCGGGAGGGGCCGGCGAGAAAAAACGCAACGGGATCGTCAGCGGCCGGTGTGCCCTCGGTGAGGTGCTCGAGCGGAATGACGGTACCGCCCCGTTCTTCGGGCGCCCGGAGCCACTCAACGGTCTCGGCGAGCCACCCTCCTCCCTGGACTCGATAAATCACCCAGGCCACCCCGAATACCAGGGCCGGCGATCCATCATCCTCGGGGGGACCCGCCGCCAGGGTCGGCCAGAGGGCCTCGCTCACGGTCGGGTAGGACAGCCTGATCTCCGAGCCCGAATGCTGGGGTTGGATGTCGACATCCTCGACGACCGGCCAGTTGAAGATGCCCGGCGTGCCGGGCGCAGGAACGGCGATCTCGTCGAGCGCCGGCAGGGGAATGTGCTGGATTTCGGTCCCGAAGCTGCTCGTTGTCCACTGCATGCCCTGGGAGCTCGCGGCTCCCGTCGAGCCGGTGTCGGTTAGCAAGATCTTGAACTGCGCCCGCAAGTCTTCGAGCGTGAGTTCCGGCTCCGTCGGCGTCGCCGCGCATGCCTGCAGTCCCAGCGACAAGATCGCAAGCACTGCAATGAGTGCTCGGCGGGCCTTCGTCGGCAGTCGCCTCGTACGTCCGCCCATGTTTCCATCCAGTTCGTCATCAAGGGGTTCGTCAAAAGGTGGCTGTACGCATCGCATGACGCTCAATGACACGTCGCGAAGACTCGCAGCAGGCAATATGCTACGCAGAGAACTCAGAAGAAGCGTCGATGACTGACGGTGACTCATAGTGAGCAATACTCTCCTCCAGGACGGAACCTCCCAGAGAATCGCGCCGCACCCCACGGCACCGGGCCGATGCTAAGCCAGAGCTGAAACTTAGCATGTCGATCCTGGCGGGGGAAGCATGTTCGCCCGGGCGCGCGGCCGGTTCGCTCACTGCAGGCGATAGACGACCGTCTCGTCGATCACCAAGGCCGGCCGCAGGCGCGGTTGGCGGGCAACCGCTTCGAGGAACGAGGTCTCGAGCCTATCGCGCCGTACGATGACAAAGCGGACGTCGAGCCGCACCAGGTCGTCGAGGCACTCGTCGCTCGGGAAACGATCGCGGATGCCGGCGACCAAGCGCAGGTTCTCGTCCGACTGCCAGCCGCTGTAGCCGACCAAGATCTTTTTCCAATGAAATATGCTGGTGAACACTTGTCGTGCGTTGATGCTGACGCTGCGCGGCTCCAGCGGAAACTCGACGATGGCGAAGGCCCCGGGCTGCTCGGCGAGGAACTGTTCGAGAGGCTGGGGCGCGTTGTCGTACGGAAAGGTGGGCAGAGGGGCGTGCGATGCCTCGACCGCGAACAACAGGGCGAGGCCCGAGAAGAGCGCGACCCGAGCATTACGGTTGACGATTCGTTCAACCAGTTTGGCGACCCCGAAGGAAGCGAGAACCGCGAGGCAGAATACGGCCGGGAGCATGAATCGCGTCGGCACTCGAATGAGACGGAGCACGGGTAGTTTGCCCAGCAGCGGGTACGTTCCATAGACCCCCAGGGCCAGGGATACGAACAAGGCGGCGCACAGAACCCAGAAGTTGCGGTCGGCGCGCCGTTTGCCCGCGGGCCAGACCATCCCGACCAGCGCGAGCGCGAGGGTCACGATGCCCGGGAACCCATACGTTTCTGGTTCGCGCCCGCCGCCGAGCACCGATGGCCAGCCGAAGCGCGCGTCCAACCAGCGATAAAAGTGCGAGCCCGCTGAGAAGAACTCCAGGGGCCGGAGAGAGGAGTTCGAGATATTGAGGGTCTCGCCGCGCTTCGCCGCCATCACCTGCTCGAGTGGCAGATAGGGCCACAACACCGGAGCCAGGAGCGCAACGATAACCACCGTCATCGCGATCGTCCCGCCGACGAACCGGCGATCGCGCCACAACCCCCGGGCCACGGTGAAGTAGATGATCATCGAAGCGGCGAGCATGCCGCCGAAAACCGCGATGTGGGACCCCGACAGCGCGTTCAAGCAGAAGAACACGGTCGTAGCCACCGCCCACCGAGACGATCGCGCCTGGTCGGGCTGCTGATCTCGGGGGCTCAACCAATGCCAAAGGGCCCAAGCGAGCCAAGGGAGCCAATGAACCCCAAAAAGCTGAATCTGTTGGTAGCGTGGAAAATATGCCGGGTTGAACGCCCAGCACACGGCGCCGAACAGCGCCGCTCCCGCGTGCCCGGTAACCGAACGCGCCAGTAGAAAGAAGCCCGTGCCATTGATCGTCAGTGACAGGATCAGAAACACGTTATAGGTCAGAATCGGGTTGTAGAAGGCTTCGATCACGGGGAGCATCAGGAGGCTGTGGGCGAGCAAGACGTCGGCATAGACGTATGTGTAGCGCTCGGGGTGAAACATGTTCGTATGGTGGATGTTGAGCGGCTCGTTCAGCAGCGCGTGGGCTCCCCAAAAGACCAGGAAGAGGTTGAATCGGTAATCGTTTTCCGTCGGTCGCACCACGCTGAGGTGTGCCGGATCCGTAGCGGCGGGCCAGGTGGCAGCCACAGAAAGAAGGACAAACACGAGCGCGACGAGCAGCGCTTGCTGCCACGGTCGGAGCGCGCTGAGGTGTGGCACTAGGATGCCGGGACGGATTGCCCGAAGAACTCGACCAGGATGGCGAGGTCGAAACCGTCGATGATCCCGTCGGCGTTGATGTCGGCTGACTTCGTATAGCGTGGCTCTCCGGTGATCGATCCGAAGGCCAGGGCGAGGAGCACGAGGTCGAGACCGTCCGTGCGATCGGAACCGTCGACGTCCCCGCGGTTGGTGGCCGCCAGGACTACGGGTCTGATGGCCTCGAACCACGCCTCGGCAATTACCTGGTACCCGGCAGCCGATGGATGCACGTGATCGGACATGAGCTCGGGCTGGCCGTCGATCGGAGTGTTTTGATCGACGAGCGTAGCCCCTTCCGCCAGCGCCACCTCGACGAGCATGGCGTTGAGACTGTCGATTTGGTCGTTATCGGGGCCGTCGAATCCCTCGGGGCCCGGGTCCAAGCGCGGCGGAATCTGGGCCAGGAACGCATGTATGGCCGGTTTCTGTTCGTATGAGCGCTGCACCATGCTGCCCAAGTTGAAGGCAATCACCTCGACGTCGATCTCGCTCAAGATGTCGATGGTGCCTTCCATGATCAAGATGGAATCGGGGTCTTGAGCCGCGATCGCTCTGGCGATGCGTCCGACGCCGTCGGCGGTCGACTCGCCGTCGATCCCCGCGTTGAAGAGCGTGCCGAAGCCCACGAGGCTCCGCAACATCGACTGCAACGGCCCCAGGTAGCCGGGTGACGTTCGGCGCTCCGGGTCGAGCAGCACGCCGTTCGTAATGCTGTCGCCGAAGCCTGTGAAAAACTGTGGGATGGTGATCACGTCAGCGTCGGCCGCCGGCTCCGGCGCCTCGGTGGCCGCCGGCCTGGGCGAGCTCTCACCCGGCGTCGGTGATGTTCCTTCGGCCACGCCGAGGCTCCCGTCCCCACGGATCCAGGCCAGAGCAAGCCCGCCGTCACGCCCACTCGCGACGGCGAAAGGCGAGCCGGAAGCGGGCGTCAGCACAGTCGCTTCACCCCATCCTCCGGTGTCCCGGAGACGCGAGCGGATCGTGCCTCCCGGGGCACTCTCCTCGAGGCCTCGCCAGAACACGGCCGGCCGGCCCTCGATCACCACCGCGACCGGGCGTCCGCCGGGGGTCGCGCTCAGCGTCACGATCTCGTTCCACGCGTCGACGGCGCTGCCCGTGACCACCCGCGGCACGTAGCCTTGGTCCGCGTAGGCGATCCAGGTCACCACCAACTGGCCATCCGCTGCTGCGATGGAGGGTGTGATGTCGGGAACGTCGTTGCGGCTCAGCGCCCGCGGTGTCGACCACCGACCGTTTCGGCGCGCGCTCACCCAGATCTCGGCGTCGACACCATCGCTCGCCGCCCACGTGACGACGGGCAGACCCGACCGGTCGATGGCGATCGACGGCGCCATCGGAGCTCCTACGGTGCGCGGCAGGGCTTCGGCTGCCGTCCATCCGAAGCCGGCCGAACGGCTGGCGAAGAGGGTCGCCCCCGCCGGGTTGCCTTCGTCTTGTCCGATCCACGTCACCCACACGTGCGACGAGCCGGGACCCGCGGCTGCCGCGGGATGGTGGTTTCTCTGCCTGCCGAACGGCCCCGGAGCCGGTTGCTGCCACACGCCTGCAGCCCAACGCTGAAACCAAAGGTCCTGCGCGTTTCCCTCGCCACGAGCCGCCATGACCCATACCGATCCGTCACCGGCCACGACCGAGATCGGGGCACCGTCGCCCCACGAGGCGGAAGATACGGCGGGTCCCAAGTTGCGGGGGACGCCGTCGGATCCAACCGTCGCCCAGACTCGAGGAAGGCCGTTGGTGCTCTCGAGCCAGGCGACGACGGTAACGTCGGCGGGTGCGACGGTGGGGGCCGTTCCGGAGATCGGCCGCGCCTCCGGCGTCCAAGGTGTTGCTTGCTCGAGGGGCTGCGGCCCCCGTTGCGCTTCTGGAGTGCCCGCCACAATCGGAGCGTTCGCCGAAACCAGAGCGCCCGCCGAAACCAGAGCACCCGCTGAAACCAGTGAAACCACGGCAACCAGCGGGGCGCGACCCTTTGCTCTCATCGGACCGCGATGCTGGCCGCAAGAGCCGTGACCGGCTGGCTCTTCGATTCGGAACCGATGATCGCGAAGCGCTCGAGCTTCACCTCGGTAACGCCGCTACGGAGAGCACGAAACTCGATCTCGAGCAGCTCTCCCGTGCCGGAGATCCGTGGGTCGTGCGAGCCGAGCCAGGCGATCCCGATGACGATCTCACCGGGGCGGCTGGTGTCGTGAAGGAAGACAGGTGCCACGTGTTCGTCCCAAGCCGAACCGAGTTTTACCGACAACGGTCGCACGACGTCAGGGTCGTATTTGACAGTAAGTGGCATGCGGCTCAAGTCGTCCGCTCCGAGAATCGAAACACCGACGCGGACCTTGGCTCCGGGGTCCACGACGATGCGCGACGGCGTCAGCAACAGCGTCGCGGTGCCCGGCGCGGGCCGTTTGACCGCGTCCTGCGGGTCGAGCCTCATCCTGGCCACTCGCCGCTCTGGATCTTGTTCTTCTTGCTCTTGGGCCTGTGGGGACATCGAACGCGGCTGCGCGGTCGGTTGATCCCGACCGGTAGCCGGCCAGCTCGACCCGCCAAGCATGGCGGCGGTGGCCAACACGAAACAGAGTCGCGGCAGCAATGTACCCGGAACCGTACGTAGCATCGCCGTTCGCGTGCGCAGGAGGGGAAAAAGGGGCAGCGTGATGGTCTGGAACAGCCACCGATAGACAATCACCGTACAAAATACGGCTCGATGCTACCGGAGCGCCTGCGAACCGACAACCCGGCACATCGAAGACGGGACCACGTAGCTGTCGATCTGCATGACGAAGCCTTCGAACGGCTAGATGACCCCCTGGAAGGCGACCCGGTACAGGCTCGCTACCGCGACTACGATGATCGTGCAGACGCCGTGCCCGCTGCCGGTCGGTCACGCCAGTAGAGGGCGGCTCCGATCACCCAGAGGACCAGGGTCAGGCCGAACATCAGCAGGCTGAGGCTGAATGCCATCGATTCGCTCATCCCGACGCGGCTGAAGAAGTACACGAACGCCCCCTCCCGAACCCCGAGGCCCGCCAGGCTGATCGGAATCAGCGAGATCAGGATGGTGACCGGGACGAGCACCAAGTAGTGCAGAAACGGGACCCCGGCGCCGAGGGCCAGGGCAGCGTAGTAGATCGTCACGATGCGGAGGAACTGCACGACCATTGACAGGAACATCGCCACCAGCAGGGCCCCAGGGGATTTCCGATAGGCGTGCAGGGCACCGTGGAGCTTGCCGAGTATCGCCGCGACGCGGCGCAGCCCGATGGCCTCGAGCACCGCCGTCGCCCAACGGCGCGGGCGCTCCGTAAAACCGACGAAGAGGGCTCCGGCGCCGGCGGCAACCAGAAACCAGGCGAGAAGCAGCGCTTCCGGCGGCAGCTCCGACGGCACCAGATAGATGCCGGCGACGGCAAACAGCCCCAGCCCCAGCAGGCTGATGAAGCGGAGCACCAACATCGACCCGACCGCGTCGTAGCCATCGACGTAGCGCGCCAGGTAGTAGGCGCGCAGCACGTCGGGCCCGGTGCTCGACGGCAGCCAGGTGCCGATAAAGGAGCTCATGTAGTAGATGTTGATGAGCTCGAGCATCGGCACTTTCAAGCGGCGCGCCGCCAGCAGGATCCCCCAGGTGACGGCGGTGATGGTCTGCTCGATGAGCATCAACAGCGTCGAGAGGACGAGCCAGCCCGAGTGGGCGTGACGAATGAGCTGAAAGACGTCGCTGAGATCCTGGGTCCACACCAGGATCGCCAGGAGCGCGATGCTGACCAGCAGCTTCCAGCCGCGAGAGAACCATTGCTGCCGCATGATCGAGCAACCTAACGTCGGAACCCGGAGGGCGCAATCACGAGGCGGGCGCGGCGGGCTGGGCTTCGGGGCCGGGCAGTGTACGTGGGAGCGTCGTCAGAGCCCGCCGCATCGCGCTTCTGGTATGCTGCGCCCGTGACCCCGAAGCTACCGATTCTGGTGCTGGCCGTTGCCGCGATGACGCTCATCGGCCTCGCGGTAACCATGCCCGTGTCGATGCACAAGGGCGCCTTCTTCAGCGACGAGGCGACCTACTACGCGATGGCCTACAGCCTCGCGTTCGACGGCGACATCCGCTACCAGGAGCACGATCTCGAGCGCGTCTACGACCGCGGCTACACCGCCGGCCCGAGCGGCATGTTCCTGCGCTATCAGGCCGAAACCGGGCGCATGTACTTCGCCAAGGCGTTTGCCTACTCGCTCGTCGCCGCCCCGCTGGTGAGGGTGTTCGGTGACAACGGCTTCTACCTACTCCACGCCCTGCTGCTGAGCGGCGTGCTGTTCGCCGGCTACGCCTACCTCGCCCGCACGCTGCAGCCCGGCCTGGCAACCATCTACGTGCTGTCGTACTTTGCCGGCTCGATCACCCTGCTGTACTACTTCTGGATCACGCCGGCGATCTTCAACCTGTCCCTCGGCTTTTTCGCGACCTTCCTGTGGCTGTACAAGGAGCGGCCGCCGGGCTGGCCTCAGGACGCTTCCTGGCAACCGTCCGGCTGGCTAGCGGGTGGCTGGACCGACTACGCCGCCGCGATTCTCTACGGGGTGGCAGCCTACTCGAAGCCGCCGAGCGTCATCTTGCTGGCCCCCATGCTGGCTTGGATGCTGCTGCAGAAGCGCTTCAAGCGCGCCGTCGCCGTCGGTCTTCTCGCCGCCGCGGTGATCGTCGGGTTGTTCGCCATCACCCACGTGACCACCGGCGACTGGAATTACATGGGCGGCGACCGCCGCAGCTTCACGGGTCCCTACCCGTTCCAATACCGCAATCAGCCATTCCACACGATCGGCACGCCGATGGTCACCGACGTGAGCGAGTACAAGAACCGCTTCCCGCGCCTCGACCATCTGGCCGCCGACCTGACCGCCTACGTCTGGGTCGGCCGCAACGCCGGCGTGTTGATCTATATGCTGCCTGCCGTGCTCGCCGTGCTGGCCTACTTCGTATCGCGGCACCGGCGGTGGTTGAGCCCATATTCGTTGCTGATTGCCGGCACCGCCGCCAACGCCTTCGCCTACATGACGATCATTCAGGTCAACTGGATCGGTGGCGGCGGTACGATCGGCTCGCGCTATTTCATCGGCTTCTACTACGCGCCGTTCTTTGTCATTCCGGTCGGCGCCGGCCTGCTCGCCCCGATCACAGCCTTCGTCGTCTGGACGCTGTTTCTGTCGCAGATCGTGCTCGATCCCTGGGGCTCATCGTTGGACCCCGGAAGGCACACCAAGGCGTTCCCGTTCACGCTGCTGCCGCCCGAGATGGGTATGCTCAACGACCTGCCGTTCAACACGAACCCGCTGGCGCGCCGCGTCGTGCTGCGTGAGAGCGATATCTTCGACATCTACTTTCCCGACGACAACACCTATCTGCAGGAAGCGGCCCGGCCCGGCTTCTGGGTCAAGAGCCGCGGCCGCGCCGAGGTGATCTTGCGCTCCCCGCAGCCGGTCACGACGCTGGTGCTGGAGCTGACCAACGGTCCGGTCGCCAACCGGATCCTCGCCTCGATCGACGGCCAGGCCGAGCGCGTCTCGCTCGGAGCCGGCAGCAACACCATCGTCCGCCTGCACCCGACAACGCGCTTCAAGTACGGCGACGAATACGTTTACCGGTTCGTCGTCGACTCACGCAGCGGCGGCGTCCCGATGATGCACTCCGATACCAACGAGGACTATCGCCACCTCGGCGTTTTCGTCTCGCCGAGCATCGAGTACGACTAGCCCGGGCGTTGTCAGTAGCTTCCGGAAGAAACGCCTAGCAGCACGGGCATCTCACCGTCGCTGGACCAAGAACTCAGACAGAACCGATGATACAATCAGACAGCGTGGCGCGGTGCTTTGTTGGCGCCACCGGGTGTGATAGTGTTGTGCCAAAGTTCACATTCGCGGAAGGCCGTTCGGCGTACCGCTCTTCGGCATAAAGCCGCCGCCTTGACAGGCATCATCAAGCGTTGGGCGACAATCGATTCTCGCAATCCACTGGCTCCGATTGTCACAGCAACGCACCGGCTCCGACTAGCGGCCGCCAGGCCCACGTTCCACCGACTACTATCTAGATGACAGAAGAAGCATCGAACACCCAAGAACGAGACACATCTGCATTCGATCCCTCACAACCCGAAAGCCTGGTCGCGTTCCTCGAGAAGGAGCCTCGACCGCTTGATCTCGACGCTCTTGTCGCCGGCGTAAGCGCTGACAAGAAGCAGCGCAAGGCCCTCGAAAAGGCCCTGGGCGCGCTCGTTGAAGCGGGCAGCCTGATCGAGACGCGGGACGGCTGCTACGGCATTCCCGCCAAGATGAACCTGGTCGTCGGCAAGCTGACCTGCCACGAAAAAGGCTTCGG
The DNA here is from genome assembly GCA_022563115.1 of Acidobacteriota bacterium. Taxonomy (GTDB): domain Bacteria; phylum Acidobacteriota; class UBA890; order UBA890; family UBA890; genus UBA890. Next base: position 10,753 of record JADFNY010000062.1, read on the forward strand.
GTTCGTCGTGCCGCGAGATTCGTCTCAGGGCGACCTCTACATCCCGCACCGCAAGCTCGGCAACGCCCTGCACGGCGATGTCGTCGTCGCCCGGCGCGAGGCGGAGCGGCGCGGCAAGACCGAGGGGCGGATCATCCGTGTGCTGCAGCGCGCCCGCACCCAGGTGGTCGGCAAGTTCGAGCGCGGTCCGCGCTTCGGCTACGTCGTGCCGCTCGATGCCCGCATCCGCTACCAGGTCTTCATCTCCGAGGCCGAATCCGACGGCGCAAAACCCGGCCAGTTGGTGTGCGCCGAGATTACCTCCTACCCGGAGGACCATGGCCGCCGTAACCCCGAGGGAAAGATCATCGAGGTCCTGGGCGATCCCGACGATCCGCGGATCGACCTTGACGTCATTATCCGGGAATTCAACCTGCCGCACGCATTTCCGGACGAGGTGATCGCCGAGGCCGAGAAGATCGCCACCGAGGTCAGCGAAGCCGACATCGAGGGTCGTACGGACTTCCGCGATGTTGCGGTGGTGACGATCGACGGCGAGAACGCCAAGGACTTCGACGACGCCGTCCACGTCGAGAAGCTACCCAACGGCAACTTCAAGCTCACCGTCCACATCGCCGACGTCGCGTCCTACGTGCCGGTAGGTTCGGCGATCGACAGGGAGGCGCAATTGCGCGCCACGTCGGTCTACTTCCCGGATCGGGTCGTGCCGATGTTGCCGGAGGGACTTTCGAACGAGATCTGCTCGCTCAAGCCGGGCGTCGATCGCCTCGTGCAGTCGGTCGAGGTCGAGATCAACGCCGAGGGGCGGACCGTCAACTACGAGTTCCACGACGGCGTGATCCGCTCGGCGGCGCGCATGACGTACAAAGACGTTGCCGCCATCCTCGACGGATCCGCTGACGAGCTCAACGACAAGTACGCCGATCACGTCGAGCACTTCCGGCTGATGTCCGAGCTGTGTGGTGTGCTGCGTGTTCACCGCGGGCGGCGTGGCAGCATCGATTTCGACCTGCCGGAGCCGGAGCTGCTGATCAATATGCGCGGCGAGGTCGAGGACATCTTCAAGTCCGAGCGCAACCAGGCCCACCGGCTCATCGAAGAGTTCATGATCCGGGCCAACGAGGTGGTCGCCTCCCACTTCGCCTGGGAAGACGTACCCGCGCTCTACCGCACCCACGAGGGCCCGGACGCCGAGAAGGTCGAGAAGTTTCGCGACTTCATCCGTGGGCTGGGCCTGCGGCTCGGCGGCCGCGGGCAGCCGAAGTCGAAGGATTTCCAGCGCCTCGTCGAGCACCTCGAGGGGCAGCCCGGTGAACGCGTCATCATCTACTTGATGCTGCGGACGATGAAGCAGGCACGCTACCAGCCCGAAAATATCGGTCACTTCGGGCTGGCGTCGGAACGCTACACGCATTTCACGTCGCCGATTCGTCGCTATCCGGATCTGGTGATACATCGGCTGCTGAAGGCCGATCTCGGCAGCGCCAAGCAGCAGGAATTCGACGTCGAGGGGCTGCAGGGCGACCTGCAACGCATTGGTGCCGATTGCTCCGAGCGTGAGCGCACCGCCGAGGAGGCCGAGCGCCGTTACGTCGACTGGAAGATGGTGCAGTTCATGGCCGACAAGGTGGGCGACACCTTCGACGCCTTCGTCACCGGTGTGCATGCGTACGGCTTTTTCGTCGAGCTCGACCGCTTCTTCGTCGAGGGCCTGGTGCATGTCTCGTCGCTCGACGACGACTACTACACATTCGACGAGCGTCGGCACACGTTGAAGGGCGAGAACAAGGGCCGCGCCATCACCCTCGGTAACCGCGTGAAAGTGCAGCTCGCCAAGGTCGACAAGGGACGCCGGCGCCTCGACTTCGCCCTCGAGGAGGGCCCCCTGGAGACGGGTATCAAGCCGCTCGAGGCCGTGAAGGACGAGG
>JADFNY010000392.1 GCA_022563115.1 Acidobacteriota bacterium
GGCGCCGGAGGCGCCGATAGCGACGGCGAGGCCGGGGCAGATCGCGCCGAACAGGATGATGCGGCCCCCGACGCTCATCGGCGATGACGTTGGCCAGGCCGCCGCCGGTATCCGCGGGCGCGACGGTGGCGGCCGCAACCCGGTGGGCTCATTTGTCCTTCCACTTGGTCCCGGCCTTCAGCAACCGCATGGTCTCGGCGAGCCGCTTGTCCTTCGTCTCCTGCCGCTTGGCCCCGGTGATCCAGCCGACGAAGTCCTTCTTGTGGGTGTAGGCGAGCTCGTCGAAGAAGGCCTTCGCGGCCTTCGACTTCTTCAGCCCTGTAGTGAGCTCGGGCGGAACCTCGACGGTGCGCGGCGCGGTGTCGACCTCGAGCGTCACATCGACGACGTCGTTCTGCGATACGCTCACCGTCTTTTGCATCGTCTTGTTGAACATAATGCCGTGCGTGCCGTCGCCCATCGGTGCGGCGAAGGCCTTGAATGGATGGCCGTTGACCGTGAGCGCGACCGGCACACGGCCACGCCTACCGAGCTTGGCGCTCTGCGCTTCGGTCAGGAAGATCCCGGTCCAGGCGCCGCCCTTGCCGGCCGGCGTCAGCGTTGCTTTGAATTGTTGTTTGGCCATCTCACTCAGCTCCGGTCAGGTCGTTTCCTGCCGATCAGCAGCAGTGAGTAGCTGAAGTGCCGGTCCAGGTATGACCGGGGCGCTAGCTGGCGGAGCGCGGAAACGTCAAGTCCTTCGATGCCGACCTCCGTAGGTGGCTGCACCCGCTGGGGCCATCCGGTGACCTTGCGGGTCAAGCTCATGAGGTTCTCGCCGATCCAGTCCTGGAAATCGCCCCAGAATGTGGTCACCGACTCGAGCTCGAGAATCTCGACACCGGCGTCGTCGGCCAGGCGGCCGAGCTCGGCGCGCGAGAACGGTTTCTCCTTCATTCCCCGGGCCATCAGACCCAGCCAATAGCGAGCACCGAAACCGATGCGATACCAGGTGGCGTAGCGATACGGGACGGTAACGAAGAACACTCCGCCGGGCCGCAGCACGCTGGCGGTCGCCGCGACCGCCTTGCTCCGATTGTCGCCGAAGAAGTGCTCCAGCGTCCCGAAAGAGCAGGCGACGTCGAACTGGCCGTGCAGCTCGGCGGGCAGGTTCAGCAGATCGCCGCCGAGCAACCGAGGGTTCAAACCGAGCTTCGCGTGCGCTGCCTCGGCCGAGGTCAACGCAGCTTCGTTGTAATCGAACAGCATTGTCTGGGCACCGGACAGGCCGAACAAGAGGCTGATCTTTCCGTAGCCACATCCGAGCTCGATGGTCTTCAGATCGTCGCCCAACCCGAGTTCTTGTTTCCAATGAAGCCACCGCTGCCAGGCGACGCTGGACGAGCCGGTCTTTGCCCAGTGAACGACTTCGGCGGTCTCCGGGATGGACTTATCCCAGACCGAAACCATCTCTAGGTTGGCGGCGTCCCGAGCCTTGATCACACTTTCACCAGGGCGTGCTCGACACTTCGATTGTTCCTCTGCTTATCGAGCGTCAGGCACCCGATTGCCCGAGATCCACACCGATTCGATCGTCCTCGTGTTGGTGATGGCGTCGAGTGGGTTGGCGGTGGTGACGACGAAGTCGGCGAGCTTGCCGGCCTCGAGCGTGCCGACGTCGTCGCGTCCGATGCAGCGCGCCGCGTCGCCGGTCGAGGCGACGAGGATCTGCATCGGCGTGAGGCCGGCCTCGGCCATGAGCTCGAGCTCGAGGTGCTCGAAGTAGCCCTGAAATCGCGCCGGTGGCCCGGAGTCCGTGCCCATCGCCACGGTCGCACCACCGTCAGACACCGCCTTGAGGTTGGCAAGGGCCACCTGCAGGGCTTCCTTGTAGGGGGCGCCGGTTCGTCGGAATCTTTGCTGTCGGTCCGGCTCCTGGAGAGCCTCCATCACTGCCGGGTCGGCCTCGGCGAGAAAGAACGGATCGTCGAAGAAATCGGGGCGTTCCTCGTACACGAAGGTCGAGATCTCGCGCGTCAACGTCGGGCAGTAGCAGACGTCGTTCTCGATCAGCAGATCGATGAGCTCCTGATCCACCGGCTGGTCGCGGACGCTGTGGGCGACGAAATCGGTGCCGGCCTCGAGCAGACCCTTGGCGTCTTCGAGGTAGAAGAGATGGCTGGCCAGCGGCAGCTCGTTGGCGTGGGCCGCGGCGATGGCGGCGGCGTACACCTCGGGGGACATCTTGCGGCTCCCGCCGAGGTTGTCGTCGACCCGGATCTTGATGAAGTCGGGCCCCATGGCGGCGACCTCGTTGACGCGCGCTGTGATGTCTTCCGGAGAGGCGGCGTTGACCACCGGCCCGGCGAACAACAAGCGGGCACGGTCGAGATCAGGTGAGCCCTCGGCGGCGCGAACATCTCCTGCCAGTGCCTGGTCGCCGCCGAGGCTGTTGACGGTGGTGATCCCGTATCGCGCGTACAGCGCCAGGTGATCGAGGACGTTTTCCTCGGAGTAGTGTCCACCCTCCAAGCCGAGGGTGTCGCCGACGTGGCCGTGGGTGTTGATCAAGCCGGGGAAAACGGTCCGGCCGGTGAGGTCGACGCGCTCCGCTCCGAGTGGAATCGGCACCTCGTCCGCCGAGCCGACGGCTTCGACGCGACCATCCCGCACCAGCAGGACGCCGTTCTCGATCGCGTCCGCACCGGTACCGTCGATGATCCGGGCGCCGACGAAGGCGGTGAGGCCCTGGGCCGTCGGGTCGGTAGCTTCCGTGGCCTGCTGGCCGGGGGCTGAGCACGCCACCGCCAGCAGGCCGGCAATCAGGACTGCTGTCGTTCGATTTCTCATGGCGGAACGCTAACCCAAAGCGGAGCAGGGTTCACGGGTACCGCGAATGCTCGGCCTTGCCACCGTGGTCCATGGGACCCTGTCGCCGCCCTGGCGGCGATGGATCTCGTGGCCGGCGTGGTCCTCGAACCCGGGGTAGTGCACCGCCTTGACCTCGGGCCGATCGCGCAAGTACTCGGCGACGCGCCGAGCGCTGTCGATCTTGACGGTCGAGCCGCACCGCGAGCGTCTTGACGCTGCGCAACAGCAGCCACGACTCGAACGGCCCGAGGGCCGTGCCCTCGGCGTTCTGCGTCCAGTAACGGATTGCCCGGGGTCTCGAGGAGCACCAGACGAACCCGGTCGTTGAGCGAATCTTCGACCGCCGCCGGGTCGCTGGTATCGACCCAGCGAACCTCGAGGCCGCGGCTCTCCGCCGCGTCGGCGAGCAACCTGTAGGTGCCGCCGTACACATCGTTGCCGGCGACGATCGTCTCGCCTGCCGACACCAAACGGGTAACCGCGGTAACCGCCGCCATACCACTCGAAAACGCGAAGGCATGGCTGCCGCCCTCGAGCTCGGCGAGC
>JADFNY010000393.1 GCA_022563115.1 Acidobacteriota bacterium
ACTGCGTTGCGGAACGTTTCGGCGGTCGAGCTCGGCCGACAGACAATCACCGAGCTCATCGAGCGTGCCGACCTCGATCCGCAGCGGGTCGACGAGGTCATCGTCGGTTGTGCCGGCAACCCCATCGACGCGGCCAACGTTGCCCGCGTCATCGCGCTGAGCGCCAACTTGCCGGCCTCCGTGCCGGCGGTCACGGTGCAGCGCAACTGCGGTTCCGGTCTGCAAGCGATCACCGCCGCCGTCGAGCGTATCCGCAGCGGCCGGGCCCGCGTCGTCGTCGCCGCCGGGGTCGAATCGATGAGCGGCTACCCGCTGTTCTTTTCGGCCGCGGCGCAACGCAAGTTCGAGGCCTTGGCGCGGGCCCGAACCACCGGCGCCCGCCTGGCGGCGTTGTCCCGATTCCGGCTGCGGGACATTGCTCCCGAGATCGGTCTCGAGGTCGGCCTCACCGATCCGGTCTGCGGGCTGAACATGGGGGAGACCGCCGAGGTCCTTGCCTGCGAGTTCCAGATTCCCCGCGATACCCAGGACGAATTCGCCCTGCGCAGCCACATGCTCGCCACCGCGGCCGAGGAAGCCGGTCGTTTCGACGCCGAACGCATGCCGATATTCCTTCCCCCGGCGTACGACGAGCTGATTGACATGGACATCGGGCCGCGCGGCGGGCAGAGCATGGAAGCGTTGGCGAAGTTGAAGCCGGTGTTCGACCGCCGTCACGGTACAGTGACCGCCGGCAATTCCTGCATGGTCAGCGACGGAGGTGCGGCGGTGCTGGTGATGGCGGAGTCGATGGCACGGGAGCTCAGCTTCGAGCCCCTCGGCCGCGTCGCCGGTTACGCGTGGGCCGGTTGCTCGCCACGCCGCATGGGTCTCGGGCCCTGCTACGCGACACCCCCGGCGTTGGCCGAGGCCGGGCTGGAGCTCGCCGATCTGGATCTCATCGAGCTGAACGAAGCGTTCGCGGCGCAGGTCTTGGCGTGTGAGTTTTGCTTTCGGTCGTCGGCCTTCGCTCGCCAGGAGATCGGACGCAGCCACGCCGTCGGCGAGATCGATCGCGACCGGCTCAACGTCAACGGCGGCGCCATCGCCCTCGGACACCCGGTGGGATCGAGTGGCACGCGGCTGGTGGTGACGGTTCTCCACGAGCTGGCCAGGCGCTCGGCGCGGTGGGGTCTGGCGACGCTCTGCATCGGCGGCGGCCAGGGCGGCGCGATGGTCCTCGAACGGTGATCGACCGGCCACTCGCCAAGCTGTCGGGGCGCGAGCCTTGGGAGCGCGCCGCCGCCGGCGCCGGGCTCAGCGTCGAGGTTGACGACGACGGCATCGCGTTGGTCGAGTTCGATCAACCCGGCGTGCGCCACAATCGCTTCACACCGGAGCTGCTCGAACGGCTCGCTGCGGTGCTCGACGAGCTCAAGTTACGTTGCGCCGAGGGCAGTCTTCGAGGCGCGGTGTTCACCTCGGCCAAGGATGATTCGTTCATCGTTGGCGTCGATGTCGCGGCGATCGGGTCGGTCACCGACCAAGCTGCCGCGATCGCCGCCACCCGACGCGGGCAGGAGATCTTCCGGAAGATTGCCGCGCTGCCGGTCTCGACGGTCGCGGCGGTCAACGGCACCTGTCTCGGCGGCGCTACCGAAATGGCACTGGCCTGCACGTTTCGCGTTGTTGCCGACAGCTTCGCCGTCGAGATCGGCTTGCCCGAGGTGAACCTGGGTATCTTCCCCGGCTTCGGCGGCAGCCAGAGGCTACCGCGGCTGATCTCCCTCGAACGCGCGCTGCCGATGATCCTCGCCGGAAAGGCGGTGAACGCCGCCCGCGCCCGTAGGATCGGCCTGGTCGACGCCGTCGTGCCTGCGGGGCTGCTGTTGGCCGAGGCGCGTCGGTTCGCACTTTCTCACCCGCGACGCCGCCGCCGACCGGCGCCCGAAGACCGATCCTGGGGGCGGCGCCTACGGCGCTGGTTGCTCGAAGGGCAGCCGCTAGGACGCGCGATCGTGTTTCGCCAGGCGCGAAAAAGCGTGCTGTCGCGGGGCGGTGCGCACTATCCGGCTTCCCTCGAGGCGCTCGACACGGTGCGGCGCGGCCTGAGGATGCCGCTCGCCAAGGGCCTCGAGCTCGAAGCCGAACGGGTCGGCAGACTCATCGTCTCACCAGCGTCACGCAACCTGGTGGCGATTTTCCTGTCGCGCCAGGAGGCGCGGCGCACCGCCCGCGCCGCGGGGGAGACGGTGTTGGGCGCCGCTGCCCGAGAGGTCAGCAAGCTCGGCGTGGTCGGCGCTGGTGTCATGGGAGGTGGCATCGCCCAGATCGCCGCCTACCACCGGATCCGGGTTCGTCTGAAGGATGTCGCCCCCGAGGCCCTGACAACCGGATACGAGGTCGCCTATCAGCGTTTCCGCCAGCGGCAACGGGCCGGCAAGCTCAGTCGCCGCGACGTCTCTCGGCGCATGGCGCTGATCAGCCCGACGCTTGCCTACACCGGCTTCGGAACCGCCGACCTGGTGATCGAAGCCGTGGTCGAGAACCTGGACGTTAAGCGCTCGGTGCTCGACGAACTGGAGGACGTGGTCAAACCCGACGCGGTGATCGCGACCAACACCTCGTCGTTGACGCTGGCCGAAATGGCCACATCGATGCGACGCCCCGGCCGGCTCGTGGGCTTGCACTTCTTCAACCCGGTGCACCGCATGCCGCTGGTCGAGGTCGTCCGCTCCGAGGCCTCCGATCCCGACGCGGTCGGTTGCGCGCTCGCCTTCGCGCACCGTCTCGGCAAGGTCCCGGTGGAGGTCGCCGACTCACCCGGTTTCCTCGTCAACCGCGTCCTGACGCCGTACCTGAACGAGGCACTCTTGTTGGTGGAATGCGGCGTCGCCGTCGCCCGAATCGACGGCGCGCTCGAGCGCTTCGGGATGCCGATGGGGCCGCTCCGGCTGCTCGACGAGATCGGCCTCGACGTCACACATCACGTCGCCGGCAGGCTCGCGCCGGTGTTCGGTGATCGGCTGCCGGCATCGCAGGCGAGCCGCCTCATGTGCGAAGCCGGACGGTTGGGCAAGAAGGCGGCGAGCGGTTTCTACCGATACGGCAAGGGCAAGCCGCGGCCTCAGGACCTCAGCGCGGTGTTGGGCGGAGTCACGATGTTGGCCCACTCACCGAGCGATGAAGAGATCACCGATCGCTGCGTACTCCTGATGCTCAACGAAGCCTGCTATGCGCTACAAGAGAACATCGTCGGGTCAGCCGCTTTCCTCGACCTCGCCATGGTGATGGGCACCGGGTTCGCCCCCTTTCGGGGTGGCATCCTCCGTTACGCTGACGCCGCCGGTGTAGCCGTTCTGCGGGACCGGTTGAAGGAGCTCTCGGATCGCCTCGGCGGCCGGTTCGAGC
>JADFNY010000063.1 GCA_022563115.1 Acidobacteriota bacterium
CTTCCGGGACGGGAAGGAAGAGGTTACTTTCGCCCAGTACCAGCGCTCGTATTCGCGGATTACCGGTGGCATCGAGTTGAGCGAGGAGGTGTTCCTGGCCGGCGTCGCGGTGTCGAGCTACTTCGCAGCGCGGCGCGCCAATCCGTCGTCCGCGGGCCCGGCGGGAGCCGGCGCCGCCACCGCTCCCGGAGGTGCGGCGACCACGGGTGCGGCGCCTCTGACGCCCGACGTGCTGGCCATGCAGGAGCTCATGCAGGACGACGTGAGCCGGCAGGATCTCGCCCTCCGGCAGGGAATGGCGTTCATTCCGGCGCAGCAGGGCAACACGTTCGCGGTCTTCAACTTCGACCTCGGCAAGTCGGGCCTGACGTTCGAGTCCGCAGGCTCCCCGGGCCCGGCAAGCGTGCTGGCCTTCGGTGTCCTGCTGAAGAAGGACCCGGCAGCGGCCAACGGCGAACAGTTCCTGCGCCAGATCAAGATTCCCTTTGCGGTCGACCCGAGCAACGGCAGCACCGAGACTACGTCGACGCATTCGTTCGGCATGACGGTGGAGCCGGGTGATTACCGGCTCGCCTGGGGCGTGATGGACAACGCCTCCGAGCGCATTGCTACGGTGAGCTACGAGTTCACGGTGCCAAACTACGCCGGCGGCGAGCTCGCCGTTCCCAGCGTCATCATCGCTACCAGTCTCGAGCAGATGGCCGACGCGATCGACATCAACAAGGTGTATTCGCGCACGCGCGTCGCCTCGCTCGAGCTGGAGACCAACATGGACAACGAGTTCGGACGCAACGACTCGTTGCAGTTGCTCTATTTCATCCAGGGTCTGGGCGTCGATCCGAGCTCGCAGCAGAATCGCTTCGAGATCACCCATCGCATCCTGCTCGCCGGTACCGAGGACAGCATCGCGCGCCTGCCGCCGCAGGAGCTGTTTTTCAACGCCATCCAGCAGGAGATCCCGCTGTCCCTGGTGCAGCAGATCGAGCCGGGTACGGCCTATGAGATCGAGATCCAGATCAACGACCAGATCACCGGCAACCAGCTGACCCACAAAGTGCCGTTCAGCGTTCGCGAGGGTTAGCACCTGGCGCGCGCGAGGAGAACCGCGATGACTGCTACAAGGTCGCTTCGAAGCGTCTACGGCGTCGGTTTTCTGCTTCTGGCCGCCATTCTGACGGTGGTCGTCGCGGCGCAACCGGCCGCCGCGCAGCGCGGCATCGGGCGCATGCTGGGCCGGGTTGTGGACGCCGATGGTAACGGTCTGGAGGGCGTCCGAATCGACGCCGTCAATCCGTCGGCGACGCCCAATACGCGCGGCGCCGAGACCGGCGAACGCGGCCGCTGGGTAATCATCGGGTTCTCCCGCGGCAACTGGAAGTTCACCTTCAGCAAAGAGGGTTACATCAGCTTCGAGATCGACGTCCCGGTGAGCGCCGCCAACCGCAATCCGGACCTCGACGTGACCCTCAATCCGGTGCCGACGGAGGCCGGCGCCATCATGGCGGGCGCCGGTGCCGCCCAGCCGGAGCTGTTCGCCGAGGCCAACCAGCTTCACGACGCCGGCGACTACGCCGCCGCGATCACCAAGTGGCAGGAGTTTCTAGCGGCGAACCCGACCCTGCACCCCGTCTATGGAAATATCGGCAACGCCTACCGGGGTATCGGCGACATCGAGAAGGCTCGGGAGGCGTACGAGGCGCTGCTCGCCGCCGAGCCGGGCAACACGATGGCGAACTACAACATCGGGGAGATGCTCGTCGAGGAGGGCGACATCGACGGCGCGGTGCCGTATTTCGAGGCCGTCGTCGAGACCGCGCCCGACGATCCGGCCGTCTACTACAATGTTGCCGAGCTCTACTTCAGCCAAGGCGAGATGGAAAGCGCGATCAGGTACTACAATCGTGCGATCGAGGTCGATCCCAGCTATCTGTCGGCCTACATGCAACTGGGATTCGCCCGCGTCAGGGTCGGCGACACCCCCAACGCCATCCTGGCGTTCGAGAAGTACATCGAGATCGCTTCGGCGGACGACGCACAGCTGCCTCTGGTGAAAGACATGCTCGCGGCACTCCGAAACGGGTAGAATCACCTCTATGGCTGAGCTCCCCTAGCAGGCCGTGGTGAACGTGTGATCGGTGTGGTCACGACCTGCCAGGCAACACGGAGGTGGTCATGTCGTTCCCCCGTACCCACCGCGCCGTCGGGCGGGGCCCCGGTAGCGCCCGAGCCCGCATGTCTCAACGGGGTGCTACTGCGGGAGCGGAAAGGGGCGCGACTACGGCGTTGCGTTCGGTCGGGCTCCTCGACGTACTGCACGAGTACGTCTGCGGGGCCCTCGGTCGCGCGCCTTATATTCGCACCCCTTTCCGCTCCCTCGTGACGCGCCCCGTTGAGAAATGCGGGCTAACCGCGGCAACCCTGGTGGCCCTCCTGGCCGCCGCAGGCTGCGCCGGCACCCGGTCAGCACCGAAATTCGCGTATTCGCCGGAGTCCTTTGTCCTCGCGGTCTGGGCGCGGGCGCCCGAGATGTCCGCCGAGGATCTCGTCGTCCCCTTCCGAGTCAGCCCGGCGATGGTGGCTCGCGCCAAGGACATCACCGCCGGCGCCCCAACAGATTGGGTCAAGGCCGAGCTTCTCATGCAATCGCTCACCGATGAGGATGGCTTCGGCCTCGTCTACAACGCGGTGGCGACTTCGCCCCCCGAGGTCACCGTCGAACGCGGCTACGGTAACTGCCTGGCGCTGACGTCGATCTTCATCGGCTTGGCGCGCGAGATCGGCTTGACCGCCTACTACGTCGACGCCTCGGACCGGGTCAACGATCTGCGGCGCGAACAAGGGATCATCGTTGATTCCGGCCACATCGCCGGCGCCGTGCGCACAGAAAAAGGTCATACCCTGGTCGATTACGACGGGTACGTGTCGCACTACCGCACCTTCAAGATCATCGATGACATCACCGCGCTGGCGCACTACTACAACAACCTCGGTTTCGAGATGATCTTCGCCGCCCAGCAGGCCGACGAGACCGTCCCTTGGCAACAGATCGAGCACAAATTCGAGCTTGCCACCATGGTGCGTCCCGACTTCACCCTGGCGTACAACAACCTCGGGGTGGTGTACACGCGGCTCGGTGACCTGGACGCGGCGGCGGCGGCGTATCGCACCGCGATCGAGACCGATCCGGAGTCCGACGCTGCCTACCACAACCTCGGCAACCTGCAGATGCGCGAGGGTGACCTGGGCGCGGCGCTGGCGTCGTACGACAAGGCGCTCGAGCTGCGCCGCCGCAACCCTTACCTGCACTACCACCGCGGCCTGGTGCAGTATCGGCTCGACGAGCTCGACGCCGCCGAAGAGTCTTTCAAGAAGGCCATCGAGCTCGAGCGCGACTACCTCGAACCGCGGAATCTGCTGGCGCAGCTCTACTACGAGCAGGGTCGCGTCGAGGAAGCCGAAAAGGTGAGGGCAGCCGTGCAGCGCATCCTTGCGGAAAGGCGCTGAGATTGCTGTATGCTGTAGCCGCCTCGATCCGAGGTGAGTAGAGCGAGGGAGCAACGTCCTATTCACCGGGGAGGGCGTGGCGCCGTCTCCGGCGGACTACACGCTCGGATATCTCAACGGGTCGCGAAGCGAGCGGGCGCTATCGCGTTCGCGCAGCCGTGACCCGTTGAGATATCCGGGCCAGAGCGGAGGAAAGCAGCTTGTTGGCACCCTCGGCCATCGCCGTCCTGCTGTGTTTCGGCGGCGGTGCGCTGATCGCCGGGATCGTCCCGACCGCGTCTGAGCAGCAACAATCGGGCAAGCAATCGGCGCCGAAGCCGACGTCGAAGAAGGCGCCGGTCAAAGCTCCTGCCGCGATGTCCCCGGCGCCGGTTTTCGAATCGACCGGCGAGCTGCAACGGTTCGGCGTACGGATCGTCTCACCGACGCGCACCGACGAGATCGTCGGCCGGGTGAGCGTGCGAGCCGAGGTCGTGGCCGACCGACCGTCGGCGGTCTCGGCGGTCGATTTCTTCATCGACGGTCGTCTGCTTTTCTCCGACGCCGAAGCTCCGTACGAGCTGCTGTGGAGCTCAGGACGTCCCGCCGAGCACGTGATCGAAGTGCACGCGTATGGACCTGGCCGCCAGATGGTGAGCGATGTGCTCCGAACGAGCTTCGCGACGCCGGCTTCCGGGCTCGGTGGCTATTCGGCCCGCGTCGAACGGGTCGAGATGCACGTCCGCATCGAGGGGGGCGACGAGTTGCCGGCCATGCCCGCCAGGTCGGCTTTCCGAGTCTATGAGAACGGCGTCGAGCAACCCGTCGTCTCGGTCGAGCGCGTTGCCGACCTGCCGCTCGCGGTCGGGCTCTTGATCGACCACAGCGAGAGCATGCTCAGTCGTCTCGAGACCGCCCTCGACGCCGCTGGCGCGTTCGTCGACGGGCTGCTGAGACACCCGAACGACAAGGCGTTCGTGCTCGGCTTCGCAAAGGTTCCGATCGTTTTTCAGGAGTTCACCAACGACAGCGAGCGGCTCGCCGAATCGATCTTGCTCATCGACAACGGCAACTACACTGCGTTGTACGACGCGATCGTCGCCGCGGCGCGAAGGTTCGACGGTATCGATGGCCGGCGTGCCGCGATCCTGTTGACCGATGGTGCCGACTCCGCCAGCGACCATACGTTCCGCCAAGCAGTGGCCGCCGCTCAGCGCGCCGACGTAGCGCTGTATCCGGTGGCGGTCGACCTTTCGCCACGGTTCGTGCGCCAGCGCTGGATCCTGCGCGAGCTCGCCGAACGAACCGGTGGGCGGCTGTTTTCTCTTGGCCGCCGAACCGACCCGAGGGAGATTTACGAAGCGATCGAGGAGGACCTTCGGGCCCAGTTTCGGATCAGCTACGTGCCGATCATTGCGGGTGGGGACGGCGAGTGGCGAGAACTCGAAATCCGCCTGCGGGGCACCGACGGCCACGATCGCCGGGTGCGCACGCGGCCCGGTTATTTTGCCCGATAAGACCCTGGGAGCCGCCGTCAGTCGGCCGTTCGAGCCCGCCCCGGGGTTGCGTTGACCCCCGTCCGGGGTCGTGACTATACTTATGGTTATCCGTCCTGCCATCGGGTATTCGTTACCGCGCGTTGACATCTTTCCTGGGTCCGTGCTAGAAGCCACTTCCCGGAGCCTAGGCGTCCGGGATTCCAAAAAGGTGAAGACGGGCTCGTAGAAGAAATCGCGAACCTGATCGGCCTTTGAACTGCCCCCCCCCAGTTGGGGGCCATAGATGTAAACAGGGAGGTAACGGCTGTGGATCTTTCTGGCGGCTCCATCATGGAGTTTTTCAACAAGGGCGGCCCCGTCATGTACGCCCTTCTGCTCTGCTCGCTCGTTGGCCTGGTGGTCATCTTCGAGCGTGCCTGGGCCCTGTATCGTTCCAGGATCAACACCCAGGAGTTTCTCGATCGCGTCCGCACCGCCCTGATCAAGCGCCGCAACGTCAAGGAAGCCATCGCGACGTGCGAGGAATACCAGGGTCCGATCGCCAGCATCATGAAGGCCGGCCTGCTCAAGTACGGCCGCCCTCAGGATGAGATCGAGCGCACGATCGAGACCGCATCGGCCCACGAGTTGGCCCGCCTCGAGCGTGGCCTCGGCATCTTGGCCACGGTTTCGAACATCGCGCCGCTCCTCGGTTTCCTCGGCACCGTGTCGGGGATGATCAACTCGTTCGACGCTCTGGCCCGCGCCGGCCTCTCCAACCCGGGTCTCGTTGCCCAGGGTATCTCGGAGGCGCTGATCACCACGGCTGCTGGCCTCGGCGTCGCTATCCCGATCCTCGCCTCCTACAACTACTTCACGTCGCGCGTCGGCAAGTACGTCCTGGAGATGGAGACGGCCGCCAACGTGCTGCTCGAGACCTACGCCGAAATGGAGACCCCGGGCGACTCAGGGGCGTAAGCCATGAACCTGAAAGTAGCGAAGCGAGCAGAGTCCTACATCCCCACGGCTTCGATGGCGGATATCGCTTTCCTGCTCATCGTGTTTTTCATGGTGACGTCCACGATCACCGTCGACCGCACGGCGGTCGAGTTGCCGACGAGCCTCGAGCGTGTCGAGGTACCGAAGGACGCCGCGGTGATCGCGATCGATGAGACCGGTCAAGTCTTCTTCTCCAACGGAGAGGAAGACAGCCGCGCGATCAGCACCCAGGACCTCCTGCCGTCGGCGGCGTTCATCATGTCGAAGAACTCCCTGAAATACTTCTTGATCAAGGCCGATGGCAACGCCGAATACCGTTACATTGACCAAGTGATGGAACAGCTTCGCCAGGCTGCCGTCCGCAACATCGCCATGCTCACCCAGCAAGAGGGCGTAGGCTAGGGAGAAGGAGCCATGAAGCTAAGCAAGAAAAAGGGAAATCCCGACATTCCGACCTCATCGATGGCGGATATCGCGTTTCTGTTGATCGTCTTCTTTATGGTGACGTCGGTGTTTTCGGTAACCCGTGGCCTGGAGTTCCAGCTCCCGCGGCAAGATACCTCGGCGGAGCAAACTGCCGAGGAAGCGGTGCACATCTTCATCGAGCGATCCGGCGCCAACTGCTCCTTCACCGTCGACGGTACGCTGATGGCACTCGACGACATCAACGTGTACCTGCAGCCGAAGCTGGCGCGCAATCCGAACAAGTTCGTCATCATCGACCCGGCTCCGACCGCTCCGTACCGGTGCATGGTCGATGTCTTCGACGAGCTCAAGCAGGGCAACGTCAAGAACATCTCGATTCCCACGACGGCCGAGAAGGCCGCGTGGGGCAGCGTGATGTAGCCGGGAGGACGAGCGATGGCCGAGCACAAGGATCGAGGCGCGACGCAGGTCTTCTCCCACAACGAACAGAAAATCCAGGAACGCTTCTGGGATGAGACCTCCGCCATGAACCTGGCGGAGGTAGACGAAGACCGGCAGACGATAAAGATGGCGTGGATCGGCGCGCTGGTCTTCCATTTTTTGCTCTTCATCACCGTCTTCCCATCGATGGGCGGAACCGCATTCGAGCCCGAACAGGCCGAAGCGGTCGTGATCAAGCGCTACAAGCCGCCCACACCGCCGAAGGAACAGCCCAAAAAGAAGGTTGTGAAGAGAACGGCGTCGCGCGTTCCCATTCCTGACCCGACGCCCGATGAGCCCGAGCCGATCGTTGCCGAAGAGGTCGAGTTCGTCGAGGACACGGAAGTCCCGGTCGACACGGATTTCGTGGTCGGCATGCCGGCTGGCGGCCCCCCGATCATCGATCTAGGGCCGATGCGCGTCGGCGGCGACATCCAGGAACCCGAAAGAATCCTCTACGTGGTTCCCGAGTACCCGGAACTGGCACGCCGCGCCCGCCTGGAGGGCTACGTGATGCTGCAGGCGACGATCGACAAGCAGGGCAACGTAACAGACCTCCAGGTACTGCGAGGCTTGGGCCTCGGTCTCGAGACCGCGGCGCAGGATGCGGTCAGACAGTGGAAGTACACGCCGACCTTCTACAACGGTCGTCCGGTCGAGGTCCTTCTCACCGTCACCGTGATCTTCCAGTTGACCGGGTAGGCTTCGAGCAACCCAACAACAAGAAAAGGTGATTCCGATGAGAGCTAACCGCTACGTGGCAGTGATCGTCGGCGCGGCCCTTGCGGTCAGCTTTGCGCTGCCGGGGGTGGTGTCGGCTCAAGACGAAAAATGGAAAGACGCGTACAATGCCTTTTCGCAGCGCAACTTCAGGCAGGCTGAGACGATGTTTCGCGAGGTGTGCGCGGAGTACGAGGACGCGGGGCAGCCGTGGGGTTGGTGCCATATGATGCTCGGCGCGACCCTCGGTCAGATGGGCTCCTCCAAGCGACAGGAGGCTCTTGCCCAGCTCGAGATCGCCAAGGAGCTGGTGACCGAGGACGAACAGCGTTACCAGACCCTTAACTCGATCGCCAACATCCATCTGCTCGATCGAAACTGGAGCCAGGCGATCGCGGCCGCCAACGACGCGGGGCCGTTCGCCAGCGCCGAACAGCGCGGCCTGTTGGCCAAGATCAAGGGCCAGGCGTATTACCAGGAGGAGGACTATCAGAACGCCGCGGTCGAGCTCGAGAAGGCGATCCAGAGCCGTCCCAGCGAGGCCAACCTGCACGCCTTTCTCGGACGCGCCTACTTCGAGTTGGGCGACAAGGCAAAGGCCCTGCCGGAGCTGACGCAGGCCGCCCAACTCGACCGCACCAACCGCATCGGCCTGTTCTTCGCGGCCCGCATCAACCTCGACGATGGCAACTATGCCCAGGCGGTCGCGACGGCCGAGCGTGCCATCCAGGCGCACCCGCAGGACACCAGCATCCGCAACCTGCTGGGCTCGGCATATCTCGGCGTCGATCGGTACACCGAGGCCATCCAGCAGTTCGAGGTCGTCATCCAGGACCGTCCCAACGACGCACCCGCGAGCTACAACCTCGGCCAGGCCTACACGGCGACAGAGAACTGGCCCAAGGCCGTCGAGCAGTTCCAGAAGGCCCAGAACCTGTTCCCGGCCGGCGGCGCCACCCAATCCGCCTTGCTGTACGACCTCGGCATCGCTTTCGAGAAACTCGGTCGCAACGAGGACGCGCTGAGGGCATATCAAGATTCGGCGGCGAGCAACGATAGCGTCGACAAGCAGGATGCGATCGAGCGCGTCCAGGAGCGCATACGCCGGGCCAAAGGCAAAGGCGGCGACCAGTAGATCGTATCGTCGGCGGGACGCCGCCGTTGGAGCCTAGTGCAGCTAGAGTTCCTGCAGAAATCCTTCGTAGCGTTTGGTGATTTCGGGCCAGCTATAGTTCTCACGGACGTAGCTGGCCCCTTTTTCTGTCATCGTCGCGCGGAGCTTGGAGTCGCCGAGGATTAGCTCGAGGGCGGCGCGAAATTCTGGGTAGCCGCGGTAGTAGAGCCCCGCGTTGGCCTTGCGGCAGTGTTCCACCGCGGCCACGGCTTCGCTGTTGACCAGCACCGGGGTGTGCGCCGCCATGGCCTCCAGGACGACAATGCCGAAGCTTTCGAGCGGCGACGGGGCGATCACGACGACGGCTTGTCGCAGGCGGCGGACCTTCTCATCGTCGTCGACGAAGCCGAGAACGTCGATCCACTCGTGCCCGGGCAAGTCCATGGCCACCTCGCCCATGATCCAAAGCCGTAGGGGTACGCCGCTGTCGTCGCGAAAACGGGCGACGTGCTCGATCATCTCGGCGACGCCCTTGCCGGGCTCGATGCGGCCCGCGTACAGGGCGGTGGGCGAATCATCATCAGCGATCGAATCGGGTGTTGCCGACAGCGCCTCGAGCGCGTCGATGCCGACCCCGACTACCCGTTCCTTTGCTGTCGTTCTCGGGAAGCGGCGATGGACGAACGCCGCCTCGGCCTCGGTATTGAAGATCAGGCCGGCCGGCAGCGAGAAGACCGCCTCGTAGATCTCCAAATAGATCGGCGCCTCGTCGTGCGCCGTCGGCACGAGCACGCTGCGTTCCGGGGCGACATGAATGCCGTGTACGGTCGGGTGGTACAGGTAGGTGAAGAAGATGAGGCGCTCGAAGTCTCCGGCCACGCCGTGCAGGTGGTCGACGAGCCGCGGCGCGTAGGGTCCTTGGGCCTTCACCCACGCCACTTGGTCGTCGATGTCGTCGGGGCTGCCGAATAGACGCTCGGAGGCGGCGTTGAACGCCGTCATGTCGCGCTCCTGCTCGACCCGGAAGCGGCGCACCACAACCCCGTTGACGCTCTCGACGCCTTCGCGGAAAGCATTCGCCCAGCTACGATACGAACGGGCACAAGAGGTCATCACCTCGACGTCGTGGCCGCGTGCCGCGAGCCCCTCGGCAACCCCACGACACAGGCGCTCGGCGCCGCCGACGATGTCCGCCCCGTAACGCTGCACGACGGCGGCGATTCTCATGGCCGGGTTCCGCTGCCGAGGACAGCGACCCATTCGTCCAAGACCGCATCGGTGTCGAAATAGCGGACGCGCCGCCGGCCGGCGGCGGCCAGCGACGCTCGGAGCTGTGGCTCCCCGACAACCAGGCTCAGCATCTCGGCCCACACCGCCGGGTCGTCGGAATCGACGAGCACACCGGCGGTGCCGAGGGTTTCGGGAATCGCCGCGGCCGGTCGGGCGACGATCGGCACCCCGGCGCTCATCGCCTCGAGCAGGGGAGCGCAGAACCCTTCGTGCCCGCTGGTGCACACGTAGGCGGTAGCGTTGCGGTAGTAGGTGATCAGGTCGAGGAGCGAGACCTTGCCGGTGAACGCCACCCGGCCGTCGAGCGCCAACTCGCCGTGCAGCTCGACGAGCGCGTCGAGGTACGACTCGAGGCCTCGCGTTCCTCCGACGATCAGAAAGCGCGCTTCCGGGCTCACGTAGCGCAGGTAGTAAGCGGCAATCTTGATGAAATCCTCGATCCGCTTGTTCGGTGCGACGCGGCCCACGGTCACGAACGTCGGCATCGGGGTTCGTCCGAGGTCGGCTTCGAGCACTGGGTTTGTCGGCCCGCTCAGGCTGGTCAGATCGATCGGCAGCGGAAGGGTGGTAGTGGCGGCGAACCCGGTTTCGTCGAGGTCGGTGGTGTTGTAGCGGGAAACGCCTATAGCGAGGTCGACCGCGCCCGACACCGCCAACTCTTGCAGCTGTTGTCGGCCCAGCGCCGTGAGTTGCGCGATCTCCGGACAGTGCGGTAACAGCAACTCGGGCGGCGTCAGGTTGTGGTAGACGATCAAACGTCGGCCGTCGCGCGACACCAGAACGTCGTTCAAGGGCGAAGGCACGTTGAAGTGCAGGATGGTGGTGCCAGACGAGCTGGATTCGGGGAGCTCGTCGATCGGACGCACCTGCTCGCTGAGCTCCTCGTCGACGCTCAAGGCAAAAACGTTGGCCTCGTATCCCTCGGCCTGCAGCCGCGCGGCGAGCGCCAGAGCCGCGCCGCCGGTGGCGTCGCCGGTGTGCGCCGCGGCCAGCAACTGGTCGATTCGGCCGCGGGTCACGACGTCAGGCCTGCGCGCTCGAGGTTCCGCATCAGCTCGGCGACGAGCTTTTCGTGATCGAGTGCTTTCAGCGCTTGGCGCTGGCGCGCAAGCAGGCGGTTGCGTAGTCCCTCGTCGGAGAGCACTTGATGCACGGCTTCGGCGAATAGCGCCGGGTCTTTGTCGTTCGACAAGAGCACGCCGCCGCCGGTGGAGTAGGGGATTGCCGCCGCCGAGTATGCCACCACCGGCAGGTCGCGATGCATCGCTTCGAAGATCGGCACGCAAAAGCCCTCGTGTTCCGAGGCGCACACGAAGCAGTCGGCGACGCGGTAGTAGGCGTTGAGCTCGGCTTGGTCGACGTGGCCGGTAAAATGGACCTCGTCGAGCCCGAGCGCGCCGGCCAGTTCCTGCAGGGCGTCGAAGTAGAGGACGAAGCTGCGGTACTCGCCGACGATGATCAGCCGGCTCCGGTGATCGATGAAGCGCCGGTAATAGGCGAAGAAGCGCAGCAAGTCTTCCATCCTCTTGTTCGGCACGCAGCGGCCCACGAACAGCAGGTTCGTGTGGCCGTCGTCGAAGCGTTCAAGGACCATCGGATCGGCTGCGTCGTCGAGGCGGGACAGGTCGATGATCAGCGGCAGCACGCCGGTCGGTTCGAAGCCGAGCTCCTCGAGCTCGAGGCGGTTGTATTCGGAAGCTCCGAGGGCGAGGGCGGCCCGATCGGCGAGGCCGGCGAGCTCGACCCGTCCACGCTGGCAATCGCGCGCGATGCCCAGCGCGTAGGGGGCAAACCACTCGGCCGGAGTGATGTTGTGGTAGATGAGCACGAGACGGTCGTCGATCTCGCGTGCCAGCGCCGACACCTTCGAGCCCAGCGAGAAGTGCAGCAACACGACGCTGTCCGGACGGCTTACCTCGCGATACTCCTGGTAGGGGCGGACCTCGGTCGCCACTCTCGCATCGACGAGCTCGACGAAGACGTCGGACTCATACCCGGCGGACCGCAGCGCATCCCGCAGCGTGAAGATCTCGCTACCAATGGCGTCACCATAAGCGGCCGAGACCGAAAGCTGGTGGATGGCTGGTCTTCGGTTGGCGCTCATGCGGCGAGCATCTCGAGGATTCGTTCGTATTTCCGCTCGATGACCGGCCACCGGTAGTTGTCCTCGAAGTACTTGCGGCCGGCGTGGCCGCACGTGTCCCGGAGGCGTCGATCGGCCATCAGGAGGGTCATCGACTCGATGAACTCGTCGCCGTCGGCGTAGTAGAGGCCGCTGTGGCTGCGCTCCACCTGGCCGCGCAACACGTCGCAATGGGCGTTGACGAGAACGGGCTTCGAGAGCGCCCAAGCCTCCAGCAGCACCATCGAGAGGCTCTCATAGAACGACGGCATGACGAGAAACGAAGCCGCGGCCAGGGCGTCGAACTTCTGCTGCTCGTCCACCGTTCCGATGTGGCGAATGCGGGGGTGGTCGGGGATCGGGATCACCGGATGGCCCGCCAATACCAGTAGCGGCGGCCTCTCGCCGCGCCCTTCGGCGCGCTGCACGGCGCGGGCCTGGTAGTCGAAGAGCTGATGGCATCCCTTGTTCTCGTCGATGCGGCCTACG
>JADFNY010000064.1 GCA_022563115.1 Acidobacteriota bacterium
GGATCAGGTTCTATTGGAACAGCGGTGTCTTCGCGTACAAGAGAGCTACTCAGTTGTCCCGGTACTATCTTGAGGATGCCTTTAAGTTCATGGACCGGCGCATCGGGCAGTCTCATTCGCAGGTGCACTTCATGGATCAGGTGGTGCTGGGTCTGACCGTCCTGCGTCTGGGCCTGCGGTGGCGAGCCTTGAGCAGCTCGTGCAACTACACGCTGCTTAGTTCAATGCCGCATCAGCTTGAGGAAGCGCGGATTCGTCACGCACGCGTGCTTCACTACCACGACGCGATGGGCCCATCCGCGTGGGGTCCGGTGCTAAGTGCCCTGCAGCCAACGCACCCCCAAGTCCACAACTGGCTGGCGGCACAGGGGCCATTCAAGGACGAGCCACTCTCGCTTCGCCGAGGCCTTCGTGAGGGGCTCCGCATCTATCGAGGGCTGCAGCGGCGAGCCTACTACCGGTCGGCAGGCTTTCAGAAGCTATGACGGCTCAACCAAGGCTCTCCATTCTTATTGTGAGCTTCAACACGCGTGACCTCACGCTTGCGTGCTTGCGGTCTGTACATGAGGGGATTGCCAAGGCCCGGAACGAAGGATGTGACGTGGTTGTCGTGGACAACGTCTCGACTGACGACTCCGTCAAGGCCATCGCCGCCAGGTTCCCCGACATCAGGCTGATCCGCTCGGAGCGGAATCTCGGCTTCGCCACGGCCAACAACCTTGCGGCAAAGGAGAGTACAGCGGAGTATCTGCTGCTGCTGAACCCGGACACGGTGGTGCTGGATGGGGCGATCGACAGGCTTTTGGCGTTTGCGCGCGAGCATCCGCGGGCTGGGATCTGGGGCGGGCGGACGGTTTTTGCAGACCGGTCGCTGAATCCGGCGTCGTGTTGGGGGCGTCAGACGCCGTGGAGCCTGGTGTGCACGGCGACTGGGCTGAGTTCGCTGCTGCGGGGGTCATCGCTGTTCAACCCGGAGGGGTACGGCGGGTGGAAGCGGGACTGCCAGCGGGAGGTGGACATCGTGTCCGGCTGCTTTCTGCTGATCCGCCGTGAGCTTTGGGACCAGCTCGGCGGTTTCGACGAGCGGTTCTTTGTGTACGGCGAGGATGCGGACCTGTGCCTGCGGGCACGAAAGCTGGGCTATCGACCGATGATTACGCCGGAAGCGACAATCGTGCACTACGGCGGGGCGTCGGAGAAGGTGCGAGCGGACAAACTGGTGCGACTGCTGACCGCAAAAACGATGCTGATTCGCCAGCACTGGTCGCCGTCGCGGGTGGGGATCGGCGTTCGTCTCCTTGCGGCCTGGCCCCTTTCGAGGCTGGTCGCGTTCTCTGTGCTTCGCTGCGTGGGATTCAAACGAGACGCCCTCTCGGTCTGGCGTGAGGTCTGGCGTCGAAAACGAGAGTGGTACGGCCCATGAGCGAATTCGTGTCACCCAAATCCCAGGCAGTTGCGCGTTCTTCACAACGAGCTTGGGCTTGGAACAATGCTGCCCAAAGTTTAACTAGGCCGGTCAAAGTGTGGCTGACACTCTTCTACGAGGGTTAGGTTGGCAGCGTCATTACTTCTGAATCGAGTTTCACAGTTTGCGGAACGTCTAGCAACGGATGCTGCTCCTTTGACCGCGGACGGCTTGCTCGCGGGAACGCGCGGCGGTCTCCCGGCGGGCTGTGCCGCGGTGGGGGCGAGTGGTGCCGCAGGCGCGGGGCGATGTGCCGATCGAGGGGCGGATCCTGGCGGGCCTTGATCAATCATGCTGCAAGTTATGACAACGAGCCGGCGGCCAGAGCGATTGTCCCGCCCGGAAGCCGACGCGGCGTTCCCGCTTCGACCGCGCCTGTGCGCAAAACGGTGGCATGGGCACGATCTGTGCGCAAATGCGTGGACATGCGAGGGGCCGTGCGTGACTGTCCCGGCCGGACCGCAATCATCCTCCGACGGGCGCAATGGGGCGCCCGCGTGCACAAGGAGGCGGATGATGGCCGATTACATTCCCGCGGCGGACGCGAATTTCGAGAACTGGCAGCAGAACTTCATGAGCGTGCTGAGCAACAACCTCGAACCGCTCGCGCTGCTCCCGAGCGATATCGCCGCGATGGTGGCGGGCCAGGCCGTGTGGTCGGTCGCGTACGGGTCGCACATCACGGCCCAGAACGCGGCCAAGGGGGCCACACAGACCAAGGACACGGCGCGGGACACGCTCGAGGAGGAGATCAGGCCTTTCGTCCAGCGGCTGCAGACATCGCCGCTGCTGACCGACGCCCAGGCCGCATGCGCTTCTCCGTTCGTTCTTCGTTTCCAGCGACGCATCGAATTCGCATCGACGCTCGCGGCACGCTCGAACCCGTCCATTCCCACAACTGGCGGATCGAGGCATTCCTCGAGGCCAACGATGACGTAGCCGAAGCTGCTGCCGCGGCGAAGGCGTTTCTCGCCCGCTGGGTGTCACGTTACGAGGGCAACTGTTTCAACGACGTGGTGCCGTTCGATGAGGTCAACCCGACCGCCGAGGAAGTCGCGCGGGTGCTGGCCGAAGAGCTAGCGGCTACCGTTCCGAAGGCAGCGATCGTAGGTGTCGAGGTCGGCGAGGCCGCCGGTTTCAGCGCCACCTACTGGACAGCACACGAGTAGTGCTCCGCCCCACAAACGGTGGTCGCCTGTAGCGACCGCGGCGGAGGCGGATTCACGTAGCGGCGACGATCCGATGCGGTGTGCCACCATTTGTGGGCCGGAGCATTTGTAGGCCGTGGTGAATCAGCGGCTGCTGAACGCCGTCACCCGGCGCTTGTCAACGTAGCTCTGCAAGCCGATCTCGATCGCCTCCGCGAGCTCGGAGCGATAAGCGGCGCTCTTGAGCCAGGCCTCTTCCTCCGCGTTGCTCACGAACGAGGCCTCCACGAGAATGGCGGGCATCTCGGCGCCGACGAGCACGAAGAAGGGAGCCGTCTTGACGCCCAGGTCATGGACGTTCTGATAGCTCTTGGCGACGTGCATCACGAGGCTGTCCTGGATGGAGGCGGCGAGCTCGCTGGATGCACCCTGGAAGTCGTTCTTCATGATCGACTCGAGCATCTTTTCGAGATCGCCCATGCTGCCGGCCTCGCTCGACGCGTTTTCGCGCGCCGCCGTCTCCGCTGCGCTTGGGTCGAGCGCCATGTCGAGGTAGTAGGTCTCGAAGCCACGCACCCTGCGGTTGCGGGCCGAGTTGATGTGGATCGAGATGAACAGGTCGGCGTCGACGCCGTTGGCAAAGTCGGTGCGTTCCTGGAGGCTCACCGTGCTGTCGTCCTCACGAGTCAGCAGAACTTCGTAGCCCGCGGCCCGCAGCCGTTCTGCCAGCGCCAGCGACAGCTGTAGGGTGAGCTGCTTTTCGGTGGCCCCGGTGCGACCGATGGCGCCCGGGTCGGTACCGCCGTGACCGGGATCGATCACCACCTTGTGAACCCCCAAGCCGAGTTGCTCCGAGATCGACTCTCCCTCGCGCTCCGGCGGTCGCCGCTCCGAATTCACCCGCGCCGCGACGATAGCGGTGGGAACGTCGATCACGATCCGAAACGGTTTCCCCTCGTTGTCGAGAGTGAACAACGTGTAACGGGCGGAGTCGTCGAGATCCAAGACCACGCGGACGATTCCCGGCTGGTTGAGCGCAACCCGGACACGAGCAACCGCTTCGCCAGCGATCGAGATCACCTGTTCACGCCCCCGAACATCGGCGCCGGGCAGTCTTGCCGGCCTGTCGACGCCCTGCAGATCGATGAACAACCGCTGCGGACTCCGGGCCTCGCCGGTTTGGAATCGAACCGAGCGATCAAGGTCGAGAACAACGCGGGTGTGGGTGCGGTCGCTGTAGTGCCGCACACCGATCAGCCGCGCCAGATCGCTACTCGTCGCCATCAACGATGTTTCGTCGGGCTCGTCCCCGGCGGCCGGCGCCGATGCATCAACGCCCGCCGTCTCGATGTTCGGGTTGGCGCCTACCAGCTCGTTCATCCGGTTGCGCGCCAGGGTCGCCTGCGGCGCCCCCGGATAGCGTTGCAACAGGCGCGAGTACAGCGACGCCGCACGGGCGCCGCTCCCCGCCTCGGCGTCGATCGCCAATCGCAGCAGCGCCTCGGGAGCGTGGGGGCTCGCCGGGTACCGCTGCACGAGGTCCCGGTAGATGTCGAGCTGACGGTCTACCGCCGCATCATCGCCGGATCGCGCCCGGCGACCATAGATCCACGAGATCCGCCACAGCGCCTGCGAGGCGAGCGGGCTATCCGGATAGCGAACCGCGACATCGGCAAATGCGTCGGCAACCCGCGTCCAGGACGAGGCTTGGCCGGACGGATCCACGACCTCGAGTTGGCGATAGAGTGTTTCGGCCCGCTCGAAGAGCTCCTGCGCCGATGTAGGCAGAGCGGTAGCGGGGATGGCTACCAAGAGGGTGATCGCGGCGATGAACGATCCGCGGCGGTAATTCTTCGATTTCAGCATGGCACGTCTCCCGACGCGCCTCCCGATTCAAGAAAGAATAAGCTTCGCCCCTGATGCACTCGAAGTATAGCGAGCCAAAACAGCTTGGTGCAATGCGTCAGGGGAGATGCAGGCCCCAAGCCGACTTACCGCCGCCGAGGCCACGGTAGTAGGCCAGCACCCGATCGACGTACCCACGGGTCTCCGGGTACGGAGGCACCCCGCCATAGCGGGTAACGGCTCCCTCGCCGGCGTTGTAAGCCGCCAAGACCCTGCGCTGGTCACCGTTGAACTCCTCGATGAGCCAGCGCAAGTACGCCGTTCCGCCGGCGATGTTCTGCTCCGGATCCCACGGGTTGGCGACGCCGAAGCGGTCGGCGGTGTCCGGCATCAGCTGCATCAGACCCTGTGCGCCCTTCGTCGACAGCGCCCGGGGGTCGAACGCCGATTCCGTGGCGATCACCGCCTCGACCAGCCGGGCGTCAACTCCCTGCCGCATCGAGACGTCGGCGATCTGCCGCTGGAACGGCACCGCGGCGCGACTCAAGACCGACGCCGGGGCTAGCGAGTAGCGTGTCTCGAGGAACACCTCGGCCCCCTCGACGGGCTCGTTGGTGAAACGGCGCGAGCCGTCCGCTGCGACCACGACGTAGATCTGCGCCAGCGCCGACGTTGCCGATAGTGCCGTAAGGACGAGGGCGACAGCCGATGCGCGCAGCAAGGCGCGCACCGTCGGCGAAAGCGGCGTCATCTGGATCAGGAGCTCAGACAAGCGATTCATGGGGGGGGGTAGGGTTCGATTCCGGCAAGAGGCTACCGCGTCGACAACGCACCAAACTAGCCCAATTTTGTTCCGCCGCCCGCAGCGGCACCGGGGCGTTGTTCAGCGCCCGGTCAGGAGTTCATTGACGATTTCGGGCGCTTTCTCGAGCGCCGCGGGCAGTTTCGAGCCGTCCGGCCCCCCGGCCTGTGCCATCTCCGGTTTGCCTCCGCCACCACCGCCGACCAACTTGGCGAGCGAACCGATGATGTCTCCCGCCTTGATACGGCCCGACAGGTCAGCGGTCACACCAACGATGATGAGCGCCTTGCCGTCGCGGCACGCCCCGAGCACGACGATCCCGGAACCGATCTCATTTTTCATGGAGTCGGCGAGACGGCGCAGGCCGCCCGCGTCGAGGCCCTCGACCTCGCGACGCAGCAGCTTGATTCCTTCGACCTCGACGACATGATCGTCTACACCGGCGGCGGTCGCCTGCTCGGCCAAGCGCATCCGTAACTCTTCGTTGTCGCGCTCCGTCGCTTTGACCCTTGACAACAGCCGACCAACGGAATCCGGGACCTCGTCCTCGCTGGTCTTCAACTCGGCCATGACGCGGCGCAGCATGCCGCGCTGTCGCTGCAGGCTCTCGACCGCCGCGGCGCCGGTGATCGCCTCGATACGACGCGTTCCGGCCGCGACACTCTCCTCCTTGGTAATCACGAAGGTGCCGATCTCGCCGCTGCGCTCCACGTGGATTCCGCCGCAAAGCTCCGTCGAGATACCCGGTACGCTGACGACTCGAACAACGTCACCGTACTTGTCGCCGAAGAACGCCAGCGCCCCCTGCTCGATCGCCTCCGCGTAGGGCATCTCGCTGATCTGGGTCTCGATGTCGGCGCGAATCGCCGCGTTCACGTCGCGCTCGAGCTCGGCGAGCTGATCGGCATCGACCGGCTCGAAGTGGCTGAAGTCGAAGCGCATGTGATCGGGCGCTACCAGCGACCCTGCCTGCCGAACGTGTTCACCGAGCCGCTCGCGCAGCGCCGCGTTGAGTAGGTGGGTCGCCGTGTGGTTGCGAATCGTTTGGGCACGCCGCTCGGCGTCGACCTCGAGGCGCACTTCGTCGTCGACGCACAGGGCGCCCTCGATAACTTCGACCGAGTGGACAACAAGGCCGCCCGGCAGGCGATGTGTGTCGGTTACGATCGCCCGTCCCTCTGCGGCCACGACCTCCCCACGATCACCGACCTGGCCACCCGATTCGCTATAGAACGGGGTGACATCGACGATCATGGCGCCACTGTGTCCGCTCTCGAGGGCTTCGACCGGCTGATCGCCGGCGAGCAAGCCGACGACCTTGGCGTCCTCGCGTTCGAAATCGGTGTAGCCGATGAACGTCGTGCTCTCGATCCCCTGCCCGGCCAGCTTGGCCACCAGCGCCTGGTAGGCGGCGGCTTCGTCTCCCCCCTTCCACGCAGCACGAGCCCGGCGTCGCTGGTCTTCCATGGCGGCCTGGAACCCGCCTTCATCGACGTGCAGGCCGACGTCTTCGGCAAACTCGCGGGTCAACTCGAGCGGCAAACCGTAGGTGTCATGCAAGCGGAACGCTTGGTCGCCCGGAATCGTGTCGCCACCAGCAGACCGCACCTCCTCGACCACTTCCTCGAACACCCGGGTCCCGTCGGCCACCGTCCGGAAGAAGCGATCTTCCTCAGCGAACGTCACCCGAGCGATGAGCTCTTCCGCCCGCCGCAGCTCCGGGTAGATGGCACCCATGAGGGCGACGACGTCGACGGCCGCCTCGTTGAAGAACGGCGTATCGAAGCCGAGCTTCATCCCGAATCGCACCGCCCGGCGGATCAACCGGCGCACTACGTAGCCGCGACCTTCGTTGGCCGGGCTGACGCCGTCGGCAAGCAGGAACGCGGTGGCGCGGCAGTGATCAGCGATAACGCGCAGCGCCACGTCGCTGGGCTCGTCGACCCCGTAGGGACGGCCGGCGCGCTCGGCGACCGCGGCGATCAGCGGGCGGAACAAGTCGGTGTCATAGTTGCTGCGTACCCCTTGAACCACGGCGGTCACACGCTCGAGACCGGCGCCGGTATCGATGTTGGGGGCCGGCAACGGCTCGACCTTGCCACTACCATCGGCGTTGAACTGCATGAAAACGAGGTTCCAGAGTTCGACGAATCGGTCGTCCTCGAGATCGGCGTTCTCCGGCTCGACGTAGGTGCCGCCGGACGGCCACATGAAGTCCCCGACGCCGTAGTCGAAGTGGATCTCCGAGCATGGCCCGCAGGGGCCGGTGTCGCCCATCGACCAGTAGTTGTCCTTCTTGCCGAGGCGCAGGATGCGGTGGTCCGGCAGGCCGACGATGTCTTTCCAGAGCTCGAAAGCTTCGTCGTCCTCCTCGTACACGCTGGTCCATAGGCGCTCCGCGGGCAGCCCGTAACCCTCGGTCAACAGCTCCCATCCCATCTCGATGGCATCCGCCTTGAAGTAGTCACCGAACGAGAAGTTGCCGAGCATCTCGAAAAAAGTGTGGTGGAAACTCGATGGTCCGACGTTCTCGAGATCGTTGTGCTTTCCGGACACACGCATGCACTTCTGTGACGTCGCGGCGCGCACGTAGCTGCGCGTCTCGTGGCCGAGGAATACCTCTTTGAACTGGTTCATACCGGCGTTGGTGAACAGCAGCGTCGGGTCGTCGCGCGGTATCAGGCTGCCCGACCCGACGACGGTGTGGCCACGTTCCGCGAAGTATTCGAGGAAACGCTGCCGCACCTCCACGGACGAAAGCACAGGATCTTGCGGCGCCGATCGGTTGTCGTCGTGCTGTGTCATGCCGTCAGATTCTGGGACGAGTCTCCTGTCCCCTCAGCCGATGAGATCGTTGAGCCCGGGGGAAAGCTTTTGCAATACCAGGTAGCGCGGGAAAGAGCGTCGCATGAGGTGGTCGAAACAGCGCTTCGCAGCGGCGAGATCTTCGGGCTCTCCGTGCCGCGCGACCCACCGATCGAAGGCGTCGTCGAGCACTCCTCGCTCGCCGCCGAGCTCTTCGAATACCGCGTCGGCGACAGCCTCGCTCATTGTCGCGGTCAATCCTTGACGCTGCAAGTCCTGCAGAGAGTCGGAACGGCCGGCCGGGCGGCGTTGCAGCCGCGATTCCAGCCGGCTGCAACCGAACCGTTGATCGTCGAGGTAGCCCCATTCGACGCACTTCTGCAGCGCCTCGTCGACGTCCCCCGGCGTGTGATCCTTGGCAAGTAGCTTGGTGCGCAGGCCGAGGTGGCTGTAGTCGCGGCGGGCCAACATCGCCAGGGCACGAGCGGTCGCGGATTTCCTGCTCCGCGCCACTTACGCCGGCGCCGCGTCGCCGCGATCGCGCATCGTCTCCATCGTCTGCTCGGCGGCCTCGGTCGAGGTGACGATGCCGCGCAGGTTCAGCTTCATGTCGCTGGGGTTGGTGGCCGCGGCGAGGGCCTCTTCGATCGAGATCAAGCCCTGCTTGTGAAGCCACAATAACGACTGGTCGAACGTCTGCATGCCGTATTGGCTCACACCGGAGGCCATCGCGTCGCGGATCTCGACGACGCGCTCGCGGTCGCGAATACACTCACGAATAAAGGTTGTCGCCAACATGATCTCGACCGCCGGAACGCGTCCCTTGCCGTCGCTGCAGCGCACCAATCGCATCGACACGACCGCTCGCAGGACCTCGGCGAGCTGGGCGCGGATCTGCTCCTGCTGGTACGGCGGGAAGACGGAGATGATTCGGTTGATCGTCTCGGGCGCATCGAGCGTGTGCAGTGTCGACATGACGAGGTGACCGGTTTCGGCCGCCGTCATCGCGGTCTCGATGGTCTCCTTGTCGCGCATCTCCCCCACCAGAATGACGTCGGGGTCCTGGCGCAACGCCGCGCGCAGAGCGCCCGAGTAGCTCTTCGTGTCCTGGCCGAGCTCACGCTGTGTGATGATCGACTTGCCGCCCGTGTGCAGGAACTCGATCGGATCCTCGATCGTGACGATGTGCTTGGCCCGGTTGCGGTTGATGTGGTCGAGCATCGCCGCCAACGTCGTCGACTTGCCGCTACCGGTGGTACCGGTGCACAGCACCAGCCCGCGTTCCTCGAGCGCAATCTTCTCGATCACCGGCGGCAGGTTCCACTCGGCGATGGTCTTGGTCTGGCCGGGAATGACGCGCAGTACGATGCCGTGCACACCACGCTCGATAAACACGTTGCAACGGAATCGGCCTAGAGCGTACAAGGCGTAGCTGGCGTCGAACTCCTTGATCTCGTCGACGTTGACGTCATGGTTCTCGAGCAGCTTGATCGCCACCTGCCGGGTGTCGGCGGCAGTCAGCGCCGGGTGGTCGAGGGGACGGAGAACGCCGTCGATTCGCAGGTACGGAGGTGCATCGACCTTCAGATGGAGGTCCGACGCCCCGCGGGCAACGGCGTCGGCGAGCAACGTATCGAGATCTACGGACATTCTCGGCTTCACGGTTCAATTTTCAGGCACGCAAGTAATTGACAGCGTTGCGCACCCGTGGACACAACAGGCCGATCATGGACGGTGAAGCCCCCCCGTACAACCTCAAAAGACCCGGTAGCCTGCATTTTTCACCGGGTTCCGTAGCGCGGGCGAACGGAAATGCCGCGCCGACGGCCGCGCTTCGCTAGCCGGGTGCTGAGAAGCTCCCGGGAATTTCTCAGCACCGTGACCGTGCTGAGCCAGGATGCCCCTCGGGCTCAGGCTGAGGCTTCGGAGACGTCAGGGACGACCTCGGCGCGGCCATCCGGGTAGACCGGCGTCAACCAGCCCTGACGGTCCTCGGCACGTCCCTCGACGTGCGCGAAGAAGATCTCCTGTAGCTGTGCCGTGATCGGGCCGCGGCTGCCGATGCCCACCGGGATCTTGTCGATCGAGCGGATCGGCGTGATCTCGGCGGCGGTACCGGTGAAGAAGACCTCGTCGGCGATGTACAGGCTCTCGCGCGGAACGTCGACCTCCTCGACCGTGTAGCCGAGCTCACGCGCCAGGAACATGACCGTCTCACGGGTGATCCCCGGAAGCACCGACGCGGCCAGCGGCGGCGTGACGAGGTGGCCGTTGCGGACGATGAAGATGTTCTCGCCGCTGCCTTCCGAAACGTAGCCGCGGGCGTCGAGCGCGATGCCCTCGGCGTAGCCGTTCTGTAGAGCTTCCATCTTGATGAGCTGCGCGTTCATGTAGTTGGCAGCAGCCTTGGCGATGCCGGGCAGGGTGTTGGGCGCGACCCGGTTCCACGAAGACACCATGACGTCGACCCCCTCCTCGAGGGCCTCTTCACCGAGGTACTTACCCCATTTCCAGACGGCGATGTAAGCCTCGACCGGACAAGGCATCGGGTTGACGCCCAGCGAGTGGTAGCCACGGAAGACAATCGGCCGGATGTAGCAGGACTCCATCTCGTTGGCGCGGATGGTCTCGAGGCAGGCTTCCTCGAGCGCCTCGGCGCCGAACCCGATCGGCATGCGGTAGATGCGCGCCGAATGGCAAAGGCGTTTGATGTGGTCGTCGAGGCGGAAGACGCCCGGGCCGCTCTGGGTGTTGTAGCAGCGGATTCCTTCGAAGACTGCCGAGGCGTAGTGCACGACGTGCGAGCACACGTGGATCTGAGCATCATCCCAGGGGATCAGCTCGCCGTTGTGCCAGATCTTCGCCGATGCTTCGAGTCCGGACATTCGCGCCTCTCCATGCTTGCCGGCGTGGGAAAGGCCGAATTATACCCCGGGGACGATCGTTCCGAGAACCCGCGGCCCGGCCGCCCCGGTCGTCGCAGGAACGCTTCCCGGGCGTCCGGCGAGGGTCTCGGCGGCGAGAACGGCGAACAGCACGGCTTCCTTGGCGTCGCCCGGAATGGCGGCCACCTCACCGGCGTCGCGCAGCCGCGCCGGGGCTGTCAGGTCGCTCAACCGGCGGCGAAGAGCATGGTTGTGAGCCCCCCCACCCGAGATCAGAATCTCGTCGACGGGTTGCCGCACGGCGATGAAGCGGGCGATCGCGTCGGCGACGGTGCGCGCCGTCAGCTCGGTGAGGGTGGCGAGCAGGTCGGCGTCGCTGATCGACTCGCTGCGGCCGAACCACGCCTCGGTTTCATCGTTGAGAAAGTCCGTGGTGTCGGCCGACTTCGGCGGCTTGCGGTCGAAGAACGGGCTGCCGAGCAGCTCGTCGAGGAGCTCTTCTCGGGGCTGCCCGCCCATCGCCAACTCACCATCGACGTCGTAGCCGGCGTCGATGCCGCGATGGCGTGCCGCGGCATCGAGCAACACGTTGCCGGGCCCAGTGTCGAAGGCCAGCAGGCCGCTCAGATCCGCTGACGGGGGCAGCCCGGTGACGTTGGCGATACCGCCGACGTTCAGCGCCACCCGACCGATCCGGGCGTCGGCGTACAGCTTGTGGTCAAGAAACGGCACCAGCGGCGCACCCTGGCCGCCGGCCGCCAAGTCACGGGCGCGAAAATCGGCCACCGTCGTGATGCCGGTGCGCTCGGCGATCACCGCGGGCTGGCCGATTTGCAAGCTGGCGCGGGCGAACGAACCGGCGTACGCCGTGGGCTCGGGAAGATGCACGATCGTCTGCCCGTGCGAGCCGATCACACCGACCTCGGAGCTCGTCAACCCCGCCGCTTCGAGCAACCGCAGCACGGCGCGGGCGAACGCCTCGCCGACCATCACGTCCAGCAGGGCGAGGTCGGCAGGAAGAGCCTTTCCACCGGCGCTTCGCAAGGCAGCGGCCAACGATTCCTCGTAAGCATAGGTTTCGAACCCAAGAAGCTCGATCGCCTCCGGGCCGGCTGATTGACCCAGGCGTACCAAAGCCACGTCGATGCCATCCATTGATGTTCCGGAGGACAAACCGATCGCCAGCTCCGACTCGATTGCGCGGCTCATACGGCGATGGTAGCTTGGCGCGCCGGAAGCTTCCCCCCTCCCCGATCGTCGCCCCTCGCAGCATGGAATCCGCCGCAACCTGATGGAATCCGCCGCCGTCTGGTTTCAAGAAGTTCTTCTCCCCTACGGCGTATTGGGGATTCTGCTGCTGTCGGCGATGGATTCTTCGTTCGTACCGATGCCGGTTTTCATCGACCTGACGGTCATGGGCGCCGCAGCGCTGTCACCGCAGAACGCCGTTGGTTACGCTACCGCCGCGGTTGTCGGCTCAACGGCCGGGGTGATGGTCGTCTACGGGTTGGCCCGCGGCGGCCGCCGCGCCGCCGGTGGCGATGGGACGCGGATCGCCTGGGCCGAGGACTTCCTGAAAAGGCGCGGAGCACTGGCACTTCTCGGCGCGGCGCTCATGCCGGCGCCGTTTCCCTTCAAGGCTGTGG
>JADFNY010000065.1 GCA_022563115.1 Acidobacteriota bacterium
TCTTCCGGCAGAAGGCCAAGAACATCAAGGCGTGCTGCAGCGACATCGTCGAGCGCCAGGGCGGCGAGGTGCCGTCGACCATGGGCGAGCTGACATCGCTCGCTGGGGTAGGGCGCAAGACAGCAAGCGTGCTGCTGGCGGTGGCGTTCGACACCCCGGCGGTCGCGGTGGATACCCACTGTCGCCGGGTCAGCCAGCGGCTCGGCCTTACGCTCGAGGACAATCCCGACAAAATAGAGGCCGACCTGAAAGAGCTGTACCCGGAGGATCGCTGGGCCGACATCACGCGCCTGTTCATCTGGCATGGGCGCTACACCTGCACGTCGCGTCGGCCGCACTGCGAGGAATGCGTGTTACCCGACACGTGTCCCTGGTATAGGGACAACAGGGCGTGAATCGCGACCGCACTCCAAGCTTGAGTACTGTAAATTATTACAGTAGTATTCAGGGGACACAAACACTCCTGCGAAGACTGCAATGAGCATCGAGCTGACCGTCAAGCAACGGGCTATCTACGACTTCATCGTGGAATGCGTCCAGCTCGAGGGGATCCCGCCGAGCCTCACGGAGATCGCCACGGCCTTCCACCTCGCTTCGGCCTCCGGCGTTGCCGACCATCTGCGAGCGCTGGAGCGCAAGGGATTCATCCGCCGGCACCGCGGTGTTTCCCGCGGCATCGAGCTGGTCGATGTTTCCCGCCGCGGCGGTGCTCCCGCCCCCGCGGTTGAAGTTCCGGTGATCGGCTCGCTGCCGGCGCGCAGGCGCCTGGCGCTCGATGCTCGCGACGGTCGGCACCTGATTTTCGACGGCAGGATGGCGAAGCGTGGTGCGGTGGCGGTACGGGTGAACCTCAGCGGCCTGGAGACCCGCGGGATCCTACGGGGCGACTACCTGATCATCGTCAGCGGCGCCACTCCACGCGCCGGCGAGCTGGCCCTGGCGCAGCTACGCAGGACGACGGCGCTGGTCGAGATCCTGCCGGGGAGCCGGGTACGATGCGTCAACGATGACGTCGAGCTCCATGAGGATTTCGAGTTTCTCGGCAAGGTGGTGGCGGTCATGCGGTCCATGAGCGAAGCATCGAGGACGACTTGAGATGATCCGTTTCGATCGATTCACGGTGAAGGCGCATGAGGCGGTGCAGCGCGCCCAGCAGCTGGCGCAATCGCAACAGCACCAGGGCATGGAAGGCATGCACCTGCTGATCGCTCTACTCGAGCAGCGCCAGGGCGTGGTGCGCAATGTCATCGAACGCATGGGCGGTAACCCCGACGGTATCGCCGAAGCGATCCACAAGGAGCTCGCCAAGAAGCCCACGGTCGAAGGCGACGCGGCGTTTGACCTCTATCTCGAGAACGACGCCAAGAAAGCCCTCGAGCTCGCCCAGGAGGAGGCCGATCGCCTCGACGACAAGTACGTTTCCACCGAGCACATCCTGCTCGGCCTCTTGGGCGGCGGCGGAACCGCCGAGCGCTTGTTGCACGACGGTGGGATCGAGCGCGATCCGTTGTTTGTCGCCCTCAAGAAAGTGCGCGGCAGTATGCGGGTCACCGATCCCAACCCGGAGGACAAGTACAACGCCGTCGAGCAGTATGGCGTCGACCTCACCGAGATGGCGCGGCGCGGCAAGCTCGACCCGGTGATCGGTCGCGACGAGGAGATCCGGCGTGTCGTGCAGGTGTTGTCGCGGCGAAAGAAGAACAACCCGGTACTGCTGGGGGAACCCGGGGTCGGCAAGACCGCGATCGTCGAGGGTCTGGCGCAACGCATCATCGATGGCGACGTGCCGGAGAGCCTCAAGAACCGGCGTGTCGTCAGCATGGACATCGGCGCGATGCTCGCGGGGGCGAAGTACCGCGGTGAGTTCGAGGATCGGCTCAAGGCGTTCCTGCGTGAGATTCAGGAGGACACCGAGGTCATCTTGTTCATCGACGAGCTCCACACGGTCGTCGGCGCCGGTGCGTCCGAGGGAGCCGTCGACGCCGCCAACATGCTCAAGCCACCGCTCGCACGCGGCGAGCTGCATGCCGTCGGCGCCACCACCTTCGGAGAGTACCGCAAGTACATCGAAAAGGACCCGGCCTTGGAACGGCGTTTCCAGCCGATCATCGTCGGCGAGCCGTCGGTGGACGAAACGATCTCGATTCTGCGTGGCCTGAAGGAGCGCTACGAAGTGCACCACGGCGTGCGCATCAAGGACAGCGCCCTGGTCGCCGCCGCCACATTGTCGGCGCGCTACATTGCGGACCGCTTCATGCCGGACAAGGCGATCGACCTGGTCGACGAAGCGGCGTCGCACCTGCGTATGGAAATCGACAGCCTGCCGGTCGCGCTCGACGAGCTCGAGCGCCGCAAGCGTCAGCTTGAGATCGAGAGCAAAGCACTGGCCAAGGAACGCGACCGCGAATCGAAGGAACGGCTCGGCAAGATCGAAGAAGAGCTCGCCGAGATCGGCGCCTCCTACGACACTCAGATGCGCCATTGGCAGGCCGAAAAGAATCAGGTCGAGACCATCCAGGGGCTCAAGCGGGATATCGAGGACGCCCGCACGCAGGCCGACCGCGCCGAGCGCGAGGGCGACCTGGAGCGCGCCGCCGAGCTTCGATACGGGGTGATCCGCGATCGCGAGGCGGCGCTCGAGACGGCCCGCAAGCAGCTCGAAGAGATCCAGAGCGATGGGGCCGGCATGTTGAAGGAAGAGGTCGACGCCGATGATATCGCCACCGTCGTCTCCGACTGGACCGGGATTCCGGTCAGCCGCCTGATGGAGGGTGAGGCCGAAAGGTTGCTCCACATGGAGGATCGCCTACACGGTCGCGTCATCGGCCAGGATGAGGCCATCGCGGCGGTATCCGATGCCGTGTGCCGGGCGCGCGCCGGATTGCAGGCCGAGCACCGTCCCCACGGGTCGTTCTTCTTCCTCGGCCCCACCGGGGTCGGCAAGACCGAGCTCGCCAAGGCGCTCGCCTGGTTTCTCTTCGACAGCCCCGACGCGTTGGTGCGCATCGACATGACCGAGTACATGGAACGCCACGCGGTTGCCCGGCTCATCGGCGCCCCCCCCGGGTACGTCGGCCACGATGAAGGCGGCTTCCTGACCGAGGCCGTGCGCCGCAAGCCGTACTCGGTGATCCTCTTCGATGAGACCGAAAAGGCGCACCCCGACGTCTTCAACATCCTGCTGCAGATCCTCGACGACGGCCGCCTGACCGACGGCAAGGGCCGCACCGTCGACTTCTCCAACACGGTGATCATCATGACGTCGAACGTCGGCAGCCGGCACCTCCAGCAGATCGACGAGATCGGCGAAGAGGCGGCGCACTCGCTCGTGTTCGAGGAGCTCCGCAACACCTTCCGCCCGGAGTTCCTCAACCGCATCGACGAGACGATCCTGTTTCATCCGTTGAGCCCGGACGAGATCGGCCAGATCGTTGCCTTGCAGGTGTCCGATCTGAACGATCGCCTGGCGCGAAAGCACATCCACCTGGAGCTCACCGACGAAGCGGCGCGCTACATCGCCGAGCGCGGCTACGATCCGGCGTATGGCGCCCGTCCGTTGAAGCGGGCGATCCAGAAACTGATCGAGAATCCGATCGCAAGGGATTTGCTGGCCGGAGAAATCACCGATGGCGACATCATCCGAGGCGACGTCGATGCAAGCGAATCGATACTCGTGTTTCGCAAGGTTCGGAGCGTCGCCGATGTGGCGGTCGAGTCGGAGCTGGAGAGCTGAGGACCATGCCCGCGGTCACCAAGAAAGACTATTACGAGATCCTCGGCGTAACGAAGGACACCTCCGCCGAGGAGATCAAGAAAGCCTACCGCAAGCAGGCTCGCAAGCACCATCCGGACGTCAATCCGGGCGACGCCGCCGCCGAGGAGCGCTTCAAGGAAATCGCCGAGGCCTATCATGTCCTCGGCGACGAGAAGCGACGCACCGCCTATGAGCGCGGCCCGGAGCAGTTCGCCCAAGAGGTTGATCTGAGCGAGTTCTTCAGCCAGTTCAGCCGCGGCTTCGGCGGCGGGCAGCGGGGCGTACACTTCGATGTCGGGGGGCTCGGCGGTCTTTTCGACGTCTTCGGGGGCGGCGCCGCGGCGGGTGGGCGTGGGCGGGCCTGGCCGGTGGCGCAGCCGGGTCGCGACGTTGAGGTCACCGTGCGGCTGGGTTTCGAGGAGGCCATCAACGGAGCCGAGCGAACGGTTCGCTACGATCTGCCGAAGGCCGCTGGCGTCGCCGAGACGGTTTTGACGAAGGTTCGGATTCCCGCCGGGGTCGAGGACGGCAAGCGTATCCGCGTGACCGGACGGGGCGAGCCGGGCAACGGCGGAGCGCCGGCCGGAAACCTGTACCTGCGCGTCCGGGTAGCGCCGCATCAGCTCTTCGACCGCAAGGGCGCCGACCTGTACATCGAGCTGCCCGTTGCGGTGTACGAGGCCGGCTTGGGAGGTGCGATTCGGGTTCCAACGCTGGACGGCACCACGACGATCAAGTTGCCGGCCGGAACCCGCAACGGACAGGTGATTCGCCTGTCGGGCAAGGGCGCGCCGCGTCCGGGCGAGAAGGGCGAAGAGGGGCGCGGTGATTTGTTCGTAACCGTCCGGATCGAGCTCCCCGAAGCGCTCGATGAAGGCAGCACCGCGTTGCTTGAACAATTCGAGCGTGAGCACCCTTACGATCCACGCCGAGACATCAAATAGACGCCAAGGACCGACGCATGTCCGAACTTCAAGATTCCAATTTGGCCGAGCTGGTGGGGGAGATTGCCGACCTCGAGGGGGTTGCCATCGACCTTCCGGAAGAGCTCGCGGTCCTGCCGCTACGGGGCAACGTTCTGTTCTCCGCGGTTGTCATGCCTCTGCTGGTGGCGAAACCTTCTTCGGTCGAGCTCATCGAAAAAGCGCGCCGCGGCGACCGGCTGTTCGTCGCCGTCGCCCTGCAGCTGGAGTCACCGGACGATCCTGCCGCCGAGCACCTGTTCGAGCGCGGCACGTTGGCGCGGATTCTCAAGACCCTGGAGCTGCCCAACGGCAAGCTGAATGTCATTGTCCAAGGCTTGGCGCGCGTTGACATCACGTCGATCGATTCGGTCGATCCGTATTTCGTCGCCAAGGTCCAACTGGTCGCGCCGCAGCCGGTGGAGGGCAGCGTCGAGATCGAAGCCCTCGTGCACAGCGTGCAGCGCCAGCTGCAGCGGATCGTCAAGTTGCCGAGCAACCTGCCGCCGGAGGTACAGGCGCTGGCCAGCGCCTCCAGCGATCCCGGCAGCCTCGCCGACCTGGTCGGTGCACATTTGAACTTGGCAGTCGACGAAAAGCAGGAGCTACTCGAGACCGATGGGGTCGAAGCGCGCTTGAAGCTGGTGGTCAGCCATCTGGCCCGCCAGGTCAAGATCTTCGAGCTTTCCCAGAAGATCGAGACCGACGTACAGGACGAGATCGACAAGAGCCAGCGCGAGTTCTACCTGCGCGAGCGGTTGAGGGCCATTCAACGCGAGTTGGGTGAAGACGACGAAGGGCTCGCCGAGGCCGAGGAACTGGGGCGGCGTATCGGCGAGGCCAAGATGCCGGAGGACGTCGAGAAGGTCGCCCGCCAGGAGGTCGAGCGATTGGCGCGCATGTCACCGGTGGCAGCCGAGTACAACGTCGTGCGGACCTACATCGACTGGTTGCTGGATGTTCCATGGGCGCACCACACCGAGGACAACCTTGATATAGCCAAGGCCGCCGACATCCTCGACGAGGACCACTACGATCTGGAGAAGATCAAGAAGCGGATTCTCGAGTACCTCGCGGTCCGCAAGCTCAAGCCCGACATGAAGGGGCCGATCCTCTGCTTCATCGGTCCGCCGGGTGTTGGCAAGACGTCGCTCGGCCGGTCGATCGCGCGCGCTCTCGGGCGGGAGTTTGTCCGCATCTCGTTGGGCGGAGTGCACGACGAGGCCGAGATCCGGGGCCATCGCCGGACCTATGTGGGTGCCCTCCCCGGGCGCATCATCCAGGGCCTGAAACGGGCCGGGTCGATGAACCCGGTGTTCATGCTCGACGAGATCGACAAGCTCGGAAACGACTTCCGTGGCGATCCCTCGTCGGCGCTCCTTGAGGTCCTCGACCCGGAGCAGAACCACACCTTCTCCGACCACTACCTCGAGGTTGCGGCCGACCTGTCGAAGGTCCTCTTCATTGCCACCGGCAACGTCCCCGAGCAGATCCCCGACGCGCTCTACGACCGCATGGAGATCCTCGATCTGCCGGGATACACGGCGGAGGAGAAGACTCTGATCGCCCGGAGCTTCCTGGTCCCCCGCCAGCTCGAAGAGCATGGCCTCGGCGCCGGGCGGCTGCGCTTCGAGCCCGCGACGATCATGGCGATCGTCCAGGGGTACACCGAGGAGGCAGGGGTGCGGGGTCTCGAGCGCCGTATCGCCGCTATATGCCGCGCCGTGGCCCGGCGGGTTGCCGAGCAGATGGACGACGGCGAAACCGCCACGGGTGCCGACGACGCCGAGGAGCAGGCGGTGACACCGGCCGATCTGCATGGGTTTCTCGGACCGGTGCAGTATTTCAGCGACGTAGCCGAACGCACCGCGCGGCCGGGGGTGGCCACGGCGTTGGCTTGGACGCCCTATGGAGGCGACATCCTGTTCGTCGAGGCGACCCACATGCCGGGGAAGGGACAGTTGACGCTGACCGGCCAGCTCGGCGACGTCATGAAGGAGTCGGCCCAGGCGGCGCTTTCCTATCTGCGCAGCCGCGCCGACGAGCTTGGCTTCGGTGACATCGAGTTCGAAAAACTCGATGTACACGTCCATATTCCGGCCGGCGGGGTTCCCAAAGACGGCCC
This sequence comes from Acidobacteriota bacterium, assembly GCA_022563115.1. Classification (GTDB taxonomy): domain Bacteria; phylum Acidobacteriota; class UBA890; order UBA890; family UBA890; genus UBA890. The sequence goes on from JADFNY010000065.1 coordinate 6,842, forward strand.
CTCGGCAGGCATCACGATGCTGGTCGCCCTCGCCTCGCTGTTGAGCGGCAAGCCGGTTCGGTCGGACATGGCATTGAGCGGTGAGATCACCCTACGGGGCCTGATCTTGCCGGTGGGAGGCATCAAGAACAAGGTTCTCGCCGCCCGCCGTGCCGGCCTCAAGCGAGTGATCCTGCCGGCCAGGAACGAGAAGGACCTCGAGGAAGTTCCCGAGCACGCCCGTGACGGCCTGGAGTTCACCTTCGTGCGCGAGATCGGTGAGGTCCTCGACATCGTCCTGTGCGATGGCCCGGCCAAGGCCACCGCACCTACCCGTGTGAAGGGAGAGCGCCGGCGGAGCCGCAAGCGGGCACGCTCCGAGAAGAAGCCGCCGGCACCGAAACAGCCGTCATGACGACGCGGCTGTACCTGGTTCGGCACGGCTGCACCGAGTCGAATCGCGACCGCCGCTATATGGGCCGATCGGAAGAAGGTCTGTCGAGCGAAGGGCGCCGGCAGGCGCGGCGGCTGGCGCGACGGTTGGCGGGCAACGAGCTGGCGGCGATCTACTCGAGCCCGTTACGCCGCACCAAGGAGACCGCTCAGATCGTCGCCCAGCCGCACCGGCTGGACGTCGGCGTCGCAACCGAGTTCAACGAGCTCGACTTGTCGCGTTGGGCGGGACTCACGGCAGCCGAAATCGAAGCCCGAGAGCCCGAGGCGTGGGACACTTGGTGCGCCGACCCGGCGAGCCTCGCGCTCCCCGGGATCGAGCCTTTTGACGGGCTTCGGCAGCGGGTCCGGCGCGGCCTCGAGGGCCTGAGCAAGCGCCACGCGGGAGCCGCCGTCGCGGTCGTAACCCACGACGGGATCATTCGAATCGCCGTGCTGGAGGCATTAGGAATGTCGTTGCGCCACTATCGGGCCATCGCGGTGTCCAACACCGGGATGACGGTGCTCGACTTCACCCCCGACCGCACATATTTGCGAACCCACAACGACACCGGCCACTTGAGCGACGGCCTCGACATGGCGCCGGGACCGGCCGACCGATGAGCGGCACGATGCCGACCCGTAGCCGCGGCGACGCCCTGCTCGCCATCGCCCGGGCGCTGAACGCGTCGCTGACGATCGAAACGGCGCTCGAACACGTCCTCAAGTTGATCGGCGAAACCATCGACGCCGACGCGGTCTCCGTGTTCGTGCGCGATGCCGACTCGGACTCCCGGGGAAACCTTCAGGTCTCCTTCGCGCGCCGAGGAGGTTCGGTCCAGCACGGCGTCGCAACGATTGACCTCGGCCTCAGCGGCTTCGTCCTCAGCACCGGCAAGGCGATCCTCATCGACGACGTGGAGAAGGAACCGCGTTTCGAAGGCAAGCTCGACTCGCAGTTCGGAACTCGGACGCGGGCGCTGATCGCTGTTCCGATGCGACGACAAGATCGACTCAATGGTTTGATCGAGGCGTTGCGCGAGCGCCCGGAACCGTTCGACAAATCCGATCTCGATTTCATGAGCACCGTCGCCGACGAGCTCGCGGTGGCGATCGAAAACAGCCTGCTAGTTCGGCGGCTGCAAGACGATGTACGCGAGCGCGAGCTTCTTCTCGACGCCGCGCGCGCGGTTAGCAGCACTCTCGACACCGACGAGGTCATGTCGAGGCTGCTGACGACGCTCGACAAGGTGGTCCCCTACGACGCCGTTGGCGTCTACCTTCTCGATCGTAAGAGCGGCGCGTTGACGGATGTTCAGCACCGTGGCTACCCGCCGGGTGTGTCGGAGTTGTTGAGGGCGCGTCCGGGCACCGGGATCACCGCATGGGCGGCAAAGAACAAGCAAAGTATCAACGTGGGCGATGTCCGCTCCGACGAGCGCTACATCGAGGCGCGCCCCTCATCGCGGTCGGAGGTCGCGGTTCCGATCATTCGCTCCGACGACGTCATCGGCGTGATCACGGTCGAGTCGGATGCCCACGATGCCTATAGCGACCGGCAGGTCGTGCTGCTCGAGATCTTCGCCGAGCACGTCGCATCGGCGCTTACCAACGCTCGGTTGCACGCGAGGGAGCGTGAGCGCGCCCGGCGCGAGCACGAGATCGAGCTCGCGCGCCCGATCCAGATCGCGGCGCTGCCGGCCGGTCGTCTATGCGGGGAGAACTTCGAGGTCGTCGGGATCAACGTGGCCTCGGACGTTGTCGGGGGTGACTACTTCGACTACTTCGAGCGTGCCGACGGCCAGATCGGTATGGCGCTCGCCGACGTTTCCGGCCATGGTCTGTCAGCGTCGCTGCTGATGGTGGCGGTACGGAGCGCCGTTCGCCTGACGGTCGACTCGACGCGAACACCGGCGGTGTTGATGACCGGCCTGGCCCGTTTGTTGTACGAATCCACGCCGGCGAACCAATTCGTCGCCACCGTGCTGGCGCGTCTTGATCCGCGGACCGGCAAGCTCGTCTATTCCAACGGCGGCCACATTCCACCCGTGCGTATCGGCAGCGATGGCGAGGAGAACCTGCCGAGCTGTGGGTTCATTCTCGGTGCCTTTCCCGACTCCAAGTACGAGGACCGGGAAATGCAGCTCGAGTCTGGCGACGTGGTCATGTTCTATACCGATGGTCTGACCGAGCTGCACAACGACGACGGGGAGGAGTTCGGCATCGAGCGCCTCGTCGACATCGTTCGGGCGCAGAGAGATCAGCCGCTCGATCGGATCATCGAGGAAGTTCGCCAGGCGGCGCGCAGGTTTCGGGGTGCCGCGCCGCGGGAAGACGACGTGACGTTGATGTTGTTGCGTTGGGGGACACTGCCGTAACTCAGAGCCAGCACCCTGCCAAGGCATCTGCCGACGGAGGTCACCGGGTGGCGTACGATCCGATCCGAGACCAGCTCGCCGATGCCGCCGAGGCGATCGCCGCCGGCGGTGTCGTCGCCTATCCGACCGAGACGTTCTATGCGCTCGGCGCTGACCCGGGCCAGAGCGAGGCTCTCGATCGGCTCTTGCGGCTGAAGGGGAGGGGAGCGGAGGACAAACCGCTGCTCCTCCTGATCGCCTCGTTGGATGACCTGGGTGATTGGGTGAGCGAGTTCCCGCCGGCGTTCGACCGGCTGGTAGCGCACTTCTGGCCCGGCCCGATGACCATGGTGCTGCCGCCAAGAGCCGGACTGCCCTCGGCACTGACCGGCAGCGGCGGGATCGCCGTGCGGCTTACCTCTCACCCCGTTGCACGGGGCCTCATTCGCGCCTGTGGAACCGCCCTCCCGGGCACCTCTGCCAACCGCACGGGTGAGCCGCCGTGCGCCGATGCCGCCGCCGTGCGCGCCGCCTTCGGCGATCAACTGACGGTGGTCGTCGACGGCGGCCCGACGGCCGCCGGCGAACCGTCGACATTGCTCGATCTCAGCGGTGAGAAGCCCCGGATACTGCGGCCCGGTGCGATCGACGTCGCCGCCATCCAACGAGTTGTGCGGCTGGTATAATGTGCCGTGATCACCTACGCGAGCGCGGTGTCGTCGATCGCCGTGCCCGCTTCTCAACCACACGAGTGCCATGCCAGAGAACAATGTCGGGGGTCTGAGCACCTGCGAGGGATCCTCGCCATCGGGGGCCGCCGGTACAACGCCCGCGACCTACTGGATCCGCACCTATGGTTGCCAGATGAACGTGCACGACTCGGAGATCTACGCCGGGCAGATGCGACGGCTGGGGCTCGTGCCGGCGGACTCGCCCGATGACGCCGACATCGTGCTGCTGAACACCTGCAGCGTGCGCGAAAAGGCCGAGGACAAACTCTTCTCGGAGCTCGGCCGCCTCCGTTGGCTCAAGGGTCTCGACGCAGAGCGCGCCCGCGCCGGCAAGCAGCCGGTGCGAATCGGCGTCACCGGTTGTATCGCCCAGCAGCGCGGCGAGGAGATCATCGAGCGCGAGGGCTCGGTGGACTTCGTCCTCGGGACGCGGGCCATCCGGGCGCTGCCGTCGGTCCTGGAGGCACTTTCGCAGGGTCACGGCGGTCAGGTGATCACCGAGGATTTCATCGACTTCGACGCCTCGGACGCTGACCGGCTCGACCGGGTGAGGGCCTTCGTCACGATCATGGAGGGGTGTAACAACTACTGCTCGTTTTGCATCGTTCCGTCGACGCGCGGACTCGAGATCTACCGCCACGCCGACGACATCGTCGACGAGGTTCGCGGGTTGAGCATGCGCGGCTACCGCGAGGTCACGCTCCTCGGGCAGAACGTCAACTCCTGGGTCGACAAGACCGCCGGGCTGGACTTCCCGGGGCTGCTGCGACGCCTCGATGATGCGCTGGCGGGGAACAAGGGCGGGGTCGAGCGCATCCGTTTTCTCACCTCGCACCCGAAGGACCTGTCGCCAGCGTTGATCGAGGGGATGGGAAGCTGTCCGAAGATCGCCAAGCATCTGCATCTCCCCGTGCAAACCGGTTCAGATCGAATCCTGCGGCAGATGAACCGGCACTACACGCGCGACGGCTACCTGTATCTTGTCGAGCAGTTGCGGGAAACCGTCCCCGGCGTCGGCCTCTCGACCGACTTGATCGTCGGATTTCCGGGGGAAACCGAGGACGACTTCGAGGCCACGCTGGAGCTCGTGCGCGAGGCGAACTACGACTCGTTCTACTCGTTCGAGTACTCACCCCGACCGGATACCGCGGCGCTGATGTACGAAGATACGCTGGCGCCGGAGATCAAGCGGCGACGCCTCGTCGAGTTGCAGGAACTGCAGCGCGGGATCCAGTCGCGCAAGAACCGTGAGTGGGAAGGTCGTACCGTCGAGGTTCTCGTCGATAGCTTCAGCCGCAAGACGGCGGACGATGTCAGCGGCAGGACGAGCTCGAACCAGATCGTCAACTTTGCCGGCGAAGGGGCGCTGATCGGCAGTCTCGTTGACGTTGAAATCACCCGCGGTTGCGGCCACAGCCTCTACGGCACGGTGTGCGGCGCCCCGCGCTGACAGCGGTTCGACACTGACAACTTGACCGTCTTCCGGGCCCCACCTATAGTCAAATCATCGGCTCGAGCGGTGGTCAGGAGGCCGTGGTGAGGGGGGTTGCATGGAAATCGAGATGAAGATCAAGGGCTTGATGGTGGATCCCGTCACCAACATGCCCATCGTCATTCTCAAGGACGAGCGCGACGATCGCATCCTGCCGATCTGGGTCGGCATCTTCGAAGCCAACGCCATTGCTCTTCGCATCGAGGAGATCGAAACGCCGCGTCCGATGACCCACGACCTGCTCCGCAACCTCCTCGATTCGCTCCAGGTCAGCGTCAAAAAAATCGTCGTGTCTGAACTCAAGGACAACACCTACTTCGCTCAAATCCACCTCGACGTCGACGGCGAGCGGCGAGAGATCGACGCGCGGCCGAGCGACGCGATTGCCCTGGCGCTGCGCACCGAAGCACCGATCTACGTCGAGCAGGAGGTACTCGATCAGTCCCGGTCTCTTAACGAGGACGGACAGCCATCCGACTCGGAGCGGCTTCGGAGGTGGTTCGAGAATCTCGACCCGGACGACTTCTCGAAGTACGAGATGTAGGACTACCCCCGGCTCCCGGCCTCACCCAACGTGCCGGCCCCGTTTGCTTGACACCTTCACGACCCCGCGGCTAGCATCGCCCTGCCGGACGAGAAGGTCCCCGGGACCGGCTTCTCGTGTTCGCTGCACGCCCGGACCACGTCCCGTGCTGGAAGCAGTAATGATCCTGGCGGTCACCAACCAAAAAGGCGGCGTCGGCAAGACCACGACATCGATCA
>JADFNY010000394.1 GCA_022563115.1 Acidobacteriota bacterium
CGCTCGCCGCCCTCCACCGTATACAGCGGCGGCTGCCGCTGGCCGCGGCCTCCTTGCCCACGCAAGCCTTGTCCGCGCCCGCCTTGTTCGCGCCCACGGGCGGCGCCCGGTCGCTCATCGGGAACGAACACGCCGAACGTCGCGGTCCCGGCGCTCCAGAGGTCGATGATGGTAGTTTCGTTCTGCCCGGTAGCGCTTGCGCTATCTAGCGGACCGGCGCCGGCAACGACGCCCGCGATCACCACGGCGGCGGCGAAGCCTCGCCGCATCGTCAAGGAGCGGCAACGCCGTAGATGCGCCCTTGGCGGCGCAACCCTCCACTTCCACCCCCGCCTGCAACGTCTCATCCGTCCTCCGGAATCTCGGGTCGGGCGTCCCCAGGGCCGAGGCGAGTTGACACCCCGGCGATCTCCCAGTAGAAAACCTGCTTTCGCCCACTAGGTCAAATGGTTGCCATGCCGAACCCACCGATCAGCGCCCGGCTGCGACAGGACGATCTCCCGGGTTCGCCAATCCGCCGGATCATGGAGCTCGCCGATCGCGACAACATCATCAACATGGGGCTCGATCCCGACGATGTGATCTCGTTCGCCGGCGGTTGGGTCAACCACACCGCCCCCGACGAGCTGCGCGCCGCCTACGAACGCATCGCCACCGACCGCGACACCTTCCACACCGCTGGCGCCTACTCACCCACCGCCGGGCTTCCGCAGCTGCGGGAGTTGCTCGTGGCCATGGATCGAGAGCTGTACGCCACCGAGGGGCTCGAGGTCGGCAACCTGATCATCGGCGCCAACTCCACGCAGCTGACCTATTGTCTTTTCGTCGCCCTCCTCGACCCGGGCGACCGCGTTCTGCTGTTCGATCCGACCTACGCCAACTACCCGCCGCAGCTCGCCTTTTGCCATGGCGGCGTGGAGATCCTGACGCTGCCGGTTCTCGATGTCGATGCATGGTCGTACTTCGCCGACGCCGGGGCCATCCTCGGCCGCCTCGAGGAGATCCTCGAGCGCGACAAGCCCAAGCTGCTGCTGTTCTCCTCGCCCGACAACCCGACCGGCGGCAGCGTGCCGGACGCGGCGTTCTTCGACCTCATCGACCTGGCTGCCCGCCACGGCTGCTTCGTCGCCGTCGACTACGCCTATCGGGCGCAATACTTCACCGAAGAGCAGCCGGCCCAGTTCGCCGCCAGCCCCATCGCTCATCCGAACCTCATCAAGATCCACTCGAACTCCAAGTGGTGCCGCGGGCTGGGTCGCAGGCTGGGCTGGGTCGAGGCCCGTGCCGACGTTATCGACGCCCTCGAGATCGTCCAGCAGAGCGTCGTACTGTGCCCCGACACGCTCCACCAGATGGCGCTGGCCGACTACCTCGAGCGCGCTCTGCCCGACGGTTCGCTGCGCGCCTACATGGAAGACTCACGGGCTGCCTACAAGGCGGCGGCGCAGCATCTGACCGGTTGCGTCGACGATTACCTGCAGATGAAACGCATCACGCCGCAAGGCGGCCTCTACACCGTCGTCGACGTCGGCCGCAACGCCGACGATTTCGTCTACGAAGTGTTGGAGAACACCGGGGTGATCTTCGTCCCCGGCGGCGGCTTCGGCGAAACGCTCAAAAATGCCGTGCGCCTGTCGTTCGGCCCGCTGGTCAACGACCTCGACCGCATGGAACAGGGATTCGAGCGGGTGCGCGACTACCTAGCAAGGTGCTGAAAAACTCCCGGGGGTGCCGTTACGGGCACCGGGGGGCAGACGCGAGGCGGCGCGATGAGCCGGCTCCTGGTCAGCAGGACACGCAGTTGTCGTTGTTGATCGCGCCCAGCCTCACGAGCAGCGCCAGCGTCTCCGGGAATGGCTGGATGCGCTGTATCGGGCCATTCGCCATGTCGGCGGTCGTCTGGCCGCGACGGCTCACCGCGGTGACGCCGGCGCCACGCTCGACGAGGTAGAGGATGAGCTCGTTGTCACCTCGGGCAGCGGCGTGGTGCACCGCCGTGTAGCCGTCGACGTCGCGGGCGTTGACGTCGGCGCCGAGCTCCTCGACCAGGTAGCGCACCGTCGGGAGCCATCCGTCCGGGACGTGACGATGCGCGTTGGCGGCGAAGCTCTGGCCGTAGCCGACACCGGAAGCGGCGTGGATCGCGTAGATGGCCGGCCCACCCACCGGCACCACCGGCAGCCTGGAGGGGTCCAGATCTCGGTCTTGCTGGCGGCGAAACCGTTGCGGCGGCTTTTCGGTGGCAAGCCCCGGATCGGCTCCATACGACACCAGCAGGCGCATGGCCGGGACATCCAGCGCGTAGGCAGCGCGCCAGAACGGCGTCGCCCCCTTGGTGTCAACGCGTAGCAGGTCGAAGTTGTACGACATGTACCAGAGGTGCTTGGTGAGCCGCGCGTCAGGGTCGGCGCCGGCCTCCAGCAGCGTTCGCACGACGTCGAGATAGCTCGCCCGCTGCTGCCGGTAGGCGTGTTGCTGCGGGTAACGCGACTTCGGCGCCCAATGAGCGTTGAGCGCCGCGTACAAGGGTGTCGTACCGGCGTCGGACGCCAGGTTGGGATCCGCCCCCCATTCGAGCAGGTTGAGGGCAAGGTCGAAGTGGCCGTTGAGCATCGCCATCAGCATCGGCGGGGTGTGTTCGCCGGCGCTCGGCTGGTTGATGTCGGCGCCCACCTCCAACAGCGCCAACACCGATTCGCTGTGGCCCTCGCGGGCGGCGTGCAACAGTGCGGTCAGCCCCCCGTGGTAGCCCACCAGGTCGGCGTACGAGAGCGGCTCTTCCTCGTTCCGGGTGTAGCCCTGCTGCAGCGCCGCGGTCGGCGACGCCTCGCCCCGCTGGTCGACGCGGTCGGCGGCTTCGCGCGCCGCAATGTCGATCGCTTCGGCGCTCAACGCGACGTCGGCGCCACCCACCAGCAGAGCCCTGATGACCTCCACCCGGTCGAAGGCCGCGGCGAACATCAACGGCGTTTGCTGCCGTGCCTGCTCGCGGGCGTCGGGATCGGCGCCGTGCTCCAGCAGCGCGGTTACCGCTGCGGCGCTGCCCGCCGCGGCGGCGAAGTGGATCGCCTGCGCGCTTCCGGTCGAGGTCGTCGCCGTGGCCGGCGCGCCCACCTCGAGCAAGGTCGAAACGACCGCTGCCGAGCCCGCCTTGGCGGCGAGATGCAACGGAGTGTAGTCGCCCAAACGCGTGGTCGCCCGCAGGTTGGCGCCGGCGTACACCAGCATGCGCGCGATCTGGGCATCACCGTTGTGCGCCGCCCAGTGCAAGGCCGTCATGCCGTCGCCCTGCGCCGCGTTGACGTCAGATCCGTCGAGCAGCAAGGCGCGGACCGCCTCGGCGTCGC
>JADFNY010000395.1 GCA_022563115.1 Acidobacteriota bacterium
GCTCACCACGTCGCACCGCATCGAGCAGCGCGACGCACTCGACGAGCTCGTCGCGGCTGAGCGGGAAGATGCGGCCCTTGGGCGTTTTCCGCAGCGAGTGCCCGGAACGACCGATGCGCTGCAGCATCGTGGAGATCCAGCGGGTCGAGCCGAGTTGGCAGACGAGGTCCACCTCGCCGATGTCGATGCCGAGCTCGAGAGAGGCGGTAGCGACCATGGCCTTGAGCGTTCCTGCCCTGAGCCGCTGCTCCGAATCCAACCGTTGCTCGCGCGACAAGCTGCCGTGATGGGCGGCGATACTTTCCTCGCCGATAAGGTCGCTGAGGTGATGCGCCGTGCGCTCGGCCAGGCGCCTCGTATTGACGAAGATCAGCGTCGTGCGGTGCTCTTCGACGAGCTCGGCGAGGCGGCCGTAGACCTCCTCCCACACCTCGTTGGACATCACCGCCTCGAGCGGCGCCCCGGGGAGCTCGATCGCCAAGTCCATCTCGCGACGGTGGCCGGAATCGATGATCGTGCAGCTCGCGGACCTGCCGACCAAGAACCTCGCCACCTTTTCGATCGGCCGTTGGGTCGCCGACAACCCGATGCGCACCAGGGGCTGGCCGGCGAGACGATCGAGCCGTTCCAGCGACAGCGCCAGGTGCGAGCCGCGCTTGTCGTTGGCGATGGCGTGGATCTCGTCGACGATCACGGTGCGGGCCGTCTTCAGCATGTTGCGACCGCCGTCGCTGGTCAGCAGCAAGTACAGCGACTCCGGCGTCGTAACCAGGATATGCGGCGGGTTGCGCACCATCCGCGCGCGCGCGCTCGACGGTGTATCGCCGGTGCGCACCATGACGCGGATCGCGGCCGGCGGCTCGCCCATCTCGAGCAGCTGGCGCTGGATACCGGCGAGCGGGCTCTCGAGGTTGCGGTGGATGTCGTTGCTCAACGCCTTGAGCGGCGAAACGTACACGACCTGGGTCTCGTCGGCGAGCGTTTCATCGAGGCCCTGGACGACGAGCTCGTCGATGGCGGCGAGAAACGCGGCCAGCGTCTTGCCCGAGCCGGTCGGCGCCGAGATGAGCGTGTGGCGGCGGTCACGAATCGACGGCCAGCCGCGGATCTGCGGCTCGGTCGGGCACTCGAACGTGTCGCGGAACCAGGCGGAAACGGCTGGATGAAAGGCGTCGAGAACGGCGTCGGGATCGACAGAAGAACCCATCGAGATATGAACCTCCGACGCGCCGCAATGGTTTTTGAAGACCGCCGAGCCAGAGTAGCACTCCCGGGCAAGGAAGCGCGGCACTCGCCTGCGCCCGCAGCCGATTCAGTGCACAATGTGGCTGGCTCCGGCCCCCGGCCGGACGCTCGCGAATCAGCTCATTCCCTCTTTCGTTCCCAGATCTTTTCTGCGAACCCCAGGAGAACCGACCCATGGCCGAGATCACCCTGCAGGGCAACCCGATCCACACCTCCGGCAACCTTCCCGAGGTAGGAAATGATGCGCCGGGCTTCACACTGGTCGCCGCCGACTTGAGCGAGAAGTCGCTCTCCGACTACGCCGGCAAGACGGTGATTCTCAACATCTTCCCGAGCATCGACACGCCGGTGTGCGCCACCACCGTCCGCGCCTTCAACGAGAAAGCAGCCGGCAGCGACGCCGTCGTGTTGTGCATCTCCGCCGACCTGCCCTTCGCCCACAGCCGCTTCTGCGGCGCCGAGGGGATCGAGGGCGTCGAGTCTCTCTCGACCTTCCGCAACGCTGATTTCGCCGACGCCTACGGCATGCGCATCGTCGACGGAGCTTTCGCCGGCGTTATGGGTCGGGCCGTGGTCGTGGTCGACGGCGACGGCAAGGTCACCTACACCGAGCTCGTCCCCGAGATCGCCCAGGAGCCCGACTACGACGCGGCGCTGGCAGCGATCTAGCCCGGATATCTCAACGCCCTTCGTCGCGAGGGCGCAGAGAAGGGCGTGGATACAAGGCGCGCGCCGGAAGGGCAGGCTTCGCCTTCTTGGCGTAGAATGCCAGCCTCGCACCGAGTGTTAACGCCTCGAAAGGAGTCGGGCATGTCGAAAAGCCGCTCGTTCACCCTCTATCTGGCGCTCGCGGCGCTGGTCGCCACGCCGCTCACCGTCACCGCGCACCAGCGTCCCTCCACCGAGCAGCTCAAGGAAGAAGCCGCGCAGATGGTCGCGTCGATGCAGAAGCTGTCGCAGGAGATGGTCGACTCGATTTTTTCGTTCGGCGAGCTCGGCTTCCAAGAGTTCTGGACGATGGAATACGTCACCGGGATCCTGGCCGAGGAGGGGTTCGATATCGAGACCGGCTGCGCCGGCATGCCGACCTGCTACGTTGCGACCTGGGGCAGCGGCAAGCCGGTGATCGGCATCATGGGCGACATCGACGGTCTGCCGGAGACCTCCCAGAAGCCCGGCGTCGCCTACCGCGACCCGCTGATCGAGAACGGCCCGGGCCACGGCGAGGGACACAACAGCGCCGCCGCGGTCGACGTCATCGCCGCGATCACGACCAAGCGTTTGATGGAGAAGTACGGCCTCGAGGGCACCATCAAGGTGATCCCCGGCGTCGCCGAGGAGCTCGTCTCTTCGCGAACCTACATGGTCAACGCCGGGCTGTTCGAGGGCATGGACATCATGCTCTCGACCCATATCAGCTCGACAATGAGCACCAGCTACGGGATCTCGGGCTCCGGCCTGGTATCGACCGAGTTCACCTTTCACGGCCAGTCGGCGCACGGCGCCAGCTCGCCGTGGGCCGGGCGCAGCGCTCTGGACGCCGTCGAGCTGATGAACACCGGCTGGAACTTCCGCCGCGAACACCTGCGCCTGCAGCAGCGCTCCCACTACATCATCTCCAACGGCGGCAACCAGCCCAACGTCGTGCCCTCAGAAGCGGCGGTCTGGTACTACTTCCGCGAGCTCGACTACGACCGCATCAAGGAGCTGCACGAGATGGGGCAGCGCATGGCCCAAGGCGCCGCTCTGATGACCGACACCACGGTCACCGAGCGCATCTTCGGCGCCGCCTGGCCGTCGAACATGAGCAAGCCGCTCGCCGAGCTCGTGCACGCCAACGTCCAGGAAGTAGGCATGCCCGAGTGGACCGAGCAGGACCAGGAGCTCGCCCGCGCGGTGCAGGAGATGATGGGCCGCGAGGACCCGCAGGGCCTGTCCACCGAAGTTCGCGGCGGCGAGGTACGCGAAGGGGACCAGGGCATGGGCGGTGGCAGCGACGATATCGCAGAGGTGTCGTGGAACCTGCCTACGGTTCGCCTCCGCTACCCTGGCAACATCTCCGGAACGACCGGCCACCACTGGTCGAG
>JADFNY010000396.1 GCA_022563115.1 Acidobacteriota bacterium
ATCCGACAGCGTCATCGCCGGGGCGACGGTAATCGAATCGCCGGTGTGCACGCCCATCGGGTCGAGGTTTTCGATCGAGCAAACGACGACGAAATTGTCAGCGCAGTCACGCATCACCTCGAGCTCGAATTCCTTCCAGCCGAGCACCGACTCCTCGACCTGCACGGCGCCGACCGGCGAGGCCCGCAGCCCGGCCTCGACGACGCGCTTGAACTCGTCGACGTTGTAAGCGATCCCGGCGCCGGCCCCGCCGAGCGTGAACGATGCCCGCACGATCGTCGGGTAGCCGATCGAGCGCACCAGATCGAGGGCTTCGGCGACGCTGTGGGCGTGACCGGCGCGCGGCATCGGCAAGCCGGCATTCTCCATCGCCTCGCTGAACAGCTGCCGGTCTTCGGCGATCTCGACGGCGCGGCGGGTGGCGCCGATCATCTCGACGTCGTAACGCTCGAGGATGCCGCGCTCGTCGAGCTCGACCGCGAGGTTGAGCCCCGTTTGCCCCCCCACGGTGGGCAGCAAAGCGTCGGGTCGCTCGGCGGCAATGACCTTCTCCAGGACTTCCGGTACCAGCGGTTCGATGTAGGCGTCCGGGGCGACCTCGGGATCGGTCATGATCGTCGCCGGGTTGGAGTTCACCAGAACGACGCGATAACCGTCCTCGCGCAGCGCCTTGATCGCCTGGGTGCCGGAGTAGTCGAACTCGCACCCCTGTCCGATGATGATCGGACCCGAGCCGATGACCAGGATGCTCTCGATATCGGTGCGTTTGGGCATGCGAAACTTGCTGGCAAAACACTCGTATTACTTGTTTAGCGGGGTGCTGAAGAACTCCTGCAGCAGTTCTTCAGCACCCTGCTAGAGTCTATTTCGGCACAGTAGCAACGGGCCGGGAGGGGGTCAAACTCGCCGCTTGCTGTCGCCGCTCAGCCCCGTTTACCGGCCGCTCGCGGGCCGAACGGCCCGGCCAGCGCGGCCGAATTGCGACCCGCTCGAAATTGGCGGACGATACCGCCGACCAAGGTGCAGGCGTTTTTTCGGCGCTTGATCGCGCAGATCGTTTGCACCGACGGCACAATCGCTGATAGTTGAATGATAAAATCACGGCGTCTCTTGGGTCGGCCGCTCGGGGCCCTCACGGCGACCAAATACTGCGCTACGCACCATTCGAGGTAGTCGCATGTCTGTCAAAAAAATCTTGATCGGCCTGGCGATCGTCAGCGTCCTCGGTGCCGGCATCGCCTCCAACATCTGGTGGCGCGAACTGGACGCACCCGAAGTGCAGGTCGAAGCGGCCGCGCTTCGCGACTTGACTGCTACCGTCTCGGGCTCCGGGGCGATCCGCCCGGCGCGCGAGGTCGACATTTCCTCGAACGTGATGGGGCGGGTCACCCGTCTCGCGGTCGAGGAGGGGCAAAGGGTCAAAGCGGGCGACTTCCTGCTCGAAGTCGATCCCCAGCGGCTGCAGAGCACCGTAGATCAGATGGAGGCCAGCCGCGAATCGAGCCATACCCAGGTGGCCTTGGCGGAAGAGGACCTGCGCTACACCCGCCAGATCCTGGACCGCCGCGAGGGCCTGTACCGGCAGGATTTGCTCGCCAAGGAGCTCTACGAGGACGCCCTCCAGAATGTGCAGCGCGCCGAGCGAGCGTTGCAGATGAGCCAGCAGGACGTCGTGCGCATCGAGGCCCAGCTCGCCCAGTCGCGCTACGACCTCACCCAGGTGATCATCGATGCGCCGATGGACGGCATCGTCACCAAGCTCAACATCGAGCAGGGTGAAAACGTCGTCACCGGCACGATGAACAATGCCGGCACCGTTCTGCTCACCGTCGCCGACCTCTCGGTCGTCGAGCTGGAGATCGAGGTCGACGAGACCGACATCGTCCACGTCGAGCTCGGCCAGGCGGCGGACGTGCGCATCGACGCGTTCCCCGACGACGTGTTCGCCGCCGTCGTCACCGAGGTCGGCAAGAGCCCGATCAACGCCGTCGGCGGCAACCAGGCGGTCAATTTCAAGGTCGTCGTGCGCTTGACCGACAGCGTGCCCGGCGCCCGCCCGGGGCTTTCGGGAACCGCCGACATCACCACCGCGACCCGCGTCGAGGTGCTCGCAATACCCATCCAGGCGCTCATCCTGCGCGAGGTCCAGCTCGACAAGAAGGGCGAGATCATCCGCGCGGAAGATCCTCTGGCGACGAACGATCTGATCCTTTCGCTGGAAGAGTCGGAGAAAGGCGAGACCGTCGAGCTCGAGGGCGCCTTCGTCGTCCGCGACGGCCGCGCCCTGTTCATGCCGATCACGATCGGCATCGCCGGCGAGCGCTACTTCGAGGTCCTCGAGGGCGTCGAGAACGGCGACGAGATCATCGTCGGGCCGTTCGAGGTCATCCGCACGTTGATCGACGGCGAAAGGGCGACGACGAAGAGCGACGAAAACCCGTTCTCGCGTCGATCGTCAAACGACTAGCGGCTACGGCAACCATCCTCAGAGGGTCGACCAATGGCAGCTGCGAGCAAGAAGCAACGCCGTGCCCGTCGCAAGAACGTCCTCGGCGTCGTCGAGGGCATCAGCATCGCACTCGACGCGATCTGGGCCAACAAGTTCCGTTCGTTCCTGACCGTCCTCGGCAACATCATCGCGGTCTCCTCGATTATCCTGGTGGTGTCGATCATCCAGGGCCTCGACGCCGAGGTCACCGATATCTTCTCGTCGCAGGGGACCGACGTTTTTCGGGTCGTGCGCTCCGGCGACCTGTTATCGCAGATCGACGAGCGACTGGCACGCGGCAACCCGCCGATCCTGCGCGCCGACGGCCAGATGCTACGCCAGGAAGGCACGACCTTCGGTATCGTCGTCGAGACCGCACAAAGCAACGCGCGGGTGCAGTACCTCAACATCAACCTCGACCGCGTCAGCATCGCCGGCTACTCGTACAAGTACAACTTGATCGACACCTACGGGATCGAAGTCGGCCGCTACTTCTCGCTACTGGAGGCGCGCCGCAGCCGTGCCGTGGCGGTGCTCGGCTTCGATATCGCCGAGCAACTTTTTCCGGGGCTTCCAGCGAGCGGGGCGATCGACAAGCGCATCCTGATCAACGGCACTCACTTCACCATCATCGGCGTCCACAAACGACGCGGGTCGCTGCTCGGCCGCAGCCAGGACGAGTTCATCAACGTGCCGATCGGGGCCTACGAGCGTATGTTCGGCCGCCGCTCGATCAACGCCATCGTCATCCGGCCGCGCGATCCAGATCAGATGGACGCGGCCCGCGCCGAGGCACGCTTGCTGATGCGCACCAGCCGCCGGCTGCGACCCGG
>JADFNY010000397.1 GCA_022563115.1 Acidobacteriota bacterium
CGATGTTGTTGTGGTTGAGCGCCGCGATCGCCTTGGCCTCGCGCTCGAAACGCTCGCGCCGCTCGCGGTCGGACGCTAGGTCTTCGGGCAGGAGCTTGAGCGCGATCTTGCGGTCGAGCTTGGTGTCGGTAGCAACGTACACCTCGCCCATGCCGCCGGCGCCGAGCCGGCCGACGATCTCGTAGTGATTGAGTCGCGCGCCAGTTTCCATCGGGGCAAACTCTAACCGCCGAACGGGACGCTGACAACGAGGCGTCAGCCGGTCGCCGGGACGCGGCCGCCACCGGCAGCGGGAACGGCGTTTGTCAGCGCTTGCCACGCGTCGTCGTCAAGGTCGGTCAGAGCACTCAACTCGAGGTCGGCGCTCGAGACCGGCCCGTCGTGCTCGGGAAACCGGATGCAACACATGCCGGCGGCCTTGGCGGCCTCGACACCGGGAACGGAGTCTTCGAGGGCGATGCAGCGCGCCGGTTCGACACCCAGCCGCCGCGCCGCGCCGAGATAGACGTCGGGGGCCGGCTTGCTGCGGGCCTCGAAATCAGCCGAATGCACCACCTCGAAGGCGTCGCTGATCCCCAAGCGGTCGATCGCCGCCTCGATCACCGGCATCGTCGACGACGAAGCCAACGCCAACCGTAGCCGGCGGATGCGCATGAAATCGATCGCGTGCGCCACCCCTTCCTTGGCCTCGCCGCACTCTCCGATGAGATCGATCACGCGCCGGTCGATGCTCGAGACGATCTTTGCCGCGGGAGTGTGCTCGGTATCCCACGGCCGGCGCTCGAGCCAGTAGGCGACGACCCGATCGGTGCGCAGCCCGGTGGTCTGGTGACATTCTGCCTCGGTCAACGCAACACCGACGGTAGCGAACACCTCGATCTCGGCCCACCGCCAGAGCGGCTCCGAGTCGATCAGCAGGCCGTCGAGGTCGAAGATCGCGGCCCCGAAGGCCGGCGCCGAGCGGCCGGATTCCGCCAGTATTCGACTCATGGCGGCGAAGTCTAGCAGGGCGTGGTACAACCCTGATGGGCTCAGCGTGTAGGGCCGTGCCATCAGATTCCCCCTGCGGGATCGCCATGCACATCATCGACAAGATCAATCAGCGCATCGACGAGAAGAAGCCGTTCTACTCGTTCGAGTACTTCCCGCCGGCGACCGAGGACGGGCTTCACAACCTCTATGCCCGCATCGAGCGGATGGCCGTCCTCGAGCCGGTCTTCGTCGACATCACCTGGGGGGCGGGCGGCTCGACGAGCGAGAAGACGCTCGGCATCGCCGAGAACCTGCAGAAGTTCTTCGGTCTCGACGTGATGATGCACCTCACCTGCACCAACATGTCCGTCGAACGCCTCGATGAAGCCCTCGAGAAGGCGCTCGAGGCGGGGATCCGCAACATCCTGGCGCTGCGCGGTGACCCGCCGCGCGACAGCAGCGTGTGGGAGAGCGCCGACGGCGGCTTCGCCTACGCCCACGAGCTCGTCAGCCATATTCGTGAGCGCTTCGGTGACGAATTCTGCATTGCCGTCGCCGGCTATCCCGAGGGGCACCTCGAGGCCGAGGAGAAGGACACCTGCACCGGCCATCTGAAGCACAAGGTCGATTGCGGCGCCGATTTCGTCATCACCCAGTTGTTCTTCGACATCGGCGAATATGCCGGCTTTCTGCAACGCTGCGACGAGCACGGCGTCACGTGCCCGATCGTTCCGGGCCTGCTCCCGATCCAGACCTTCGATCGCTTCAAGAAGTTCGTGCGGTTCACTGGGGTCAACGTGCCAGCGGCCGTCTGGGATCACCTCGAGCCCATACGGCAGGACGACGCCGCGGTGCGCAGCTACGGCGTCGAGCTCTGCATCGAGATGTGCGAGAAGCTCATCGAGCTCGGCGCACCGGGCTATCACTTCTACACGCTGAACCTGCAATCCTCCGTCATGCGGATCCTCGAGGGGCTCGACGTAGCCAATGGGCTGGCCGCCGACCGGCAGCTACCGTGGCGCCCGTCGACCTTCCCGACCCGACGCGACGAGGACGTCCGCCCGATCTTCTGGAGCAACCGGCCGAAGAGCTACCTGGCGCGGACGATGGACTGGGACGAGTTCCCCAACGGCCGTTGGGGCGACCGCCGCAGCCCGTCGTTCGGAACGCTGAACGACTACTACTTGCTGCGCCGCGGCATCGGCCTCGAGGAAAAGGACCACAAGCTGCTCGAAGCCTACGGCGAGCCGGACAGCCTCGAGGACATCTACGAGGTGTTCACCAAATTCTGCTCCGGTGAGCTGGACGCTTTCCCGTGGGTCGACGGCGAGATCCAGGCGGAGACGCGGCGCATCTCCACCGAGCTCGTCGCTCTGAACCGGGCCGGATTTCTGACCATCAACAGCCAACCGCAGGTCAGCGGCGCTCCCTCCAACGACCCGGAAGTCGGCTGGGGCGGCCCCAACGGCACCGTCTACCAGAAGGCGTACCTGGAGCTGTTCTTGTCAGATGACAAGCTGCACGCTTTCTTGGCCCGCGTCGACGACTTCCCGACGCTCACCTACCAGGCGGTCAACGTCGCGGGCGAAAGCCACTCCAACCTGCGTCCCGACGCGGTCAGCGCCGTCACCTGGGGCATCTTCCCGGGCAAGGAAATCATCCAGCCGACCGTCGTCGACGCCGAGACGTTCCACGTATGGAAGGACGAAGCGTTCGAGATCTGGCGCCAAGAGTGGGCCGCTCTCTACGACGAGGGGAGCAGGCCGCGCCGGCTCATCGAGGAGATCCACGACTCCTACTGGCTGCTCAACCTGGTCGAGAACGACTACATTAACGGCGATATCTTCGCGATCTTCCGTGACTTCGGGGTGCTGGAGTAACCCGCCGCCTTACACGAAGACCCGAGGCGAAACGACGCGCCAGTACCGATTGGCGGCGCTGTGGGCACCTACTCGAAGCTGATGCGCTCGAGCGGGTGGGTGAACTCGATCGAGATCAGGAAGTAGCCGCGGCTCTTCTCGACGCGGCGCACCCATCCGAGCGCCCGGTCGGGCACCAAGCGCCCCTCGGCGTCCGTAAAGCGGATCAGGATCTCATCGCCCTCGGAGCCCTTGAACATCGTCGCTCCGGTGCGCGTCTGCAAACCGCCGCGGCTGATGTTGATCGGCACGCTTTCGGAGGGCGGCGTGCCCAGCGTCCCGAGCTCGACGCTCATCTGGTTGAACGCCGGAAAGGTCACGCGCGCGAAGCAGCGCAGCTCTTCACTGGGCTTGGTCTCGTTGCCGTCTTGCTGGTCCATGGTCCCCTGGGGTTCGTTCGTGGATACCATGGTGACAACCTC
>JADFNY010000066.1 GCA_022563115.1 Acidobacteriota bacterium
TCGTCAAGGGCACGCGGACGCCCGGCGTGCTGGCCGATCTGGGCAATTTTGGCGGGCTGTTCCGGCCGCAACTGGACGGTTTTGACGAAGCGGTGCTCGTGGCCAGCGCCGACGGGGTCGGCACGAAACTCAAGGCCGCCTTCCTGAGCGGCGTCCACGACACGGTGGGCCGCGACCTGGTCAATCACTGCGTGAACGACATCCTGGTTCAGGGTGCCAAGCCGCTGTTCTTCTTGGACTACATCGCCACCGGACGACTCGAACCCCGGGTGCTGGCCTCCATCGTGGAGGGGCTGGCGAACGGTTGCCGCGAGAACGGGTGCGCGCTGCTTGGAGGCGAGACCGCGGAGATGCCGGGGTTCTACGCGCACGGCGAATACGACGTCGCGGGCTTCATTGTCGGGATCGTCGACCGTCCGCGGTTGCTCGACGGCAGCGCGGTTCGGCACGGTGATCTCCTCGTCGGGCTGCCCTCGTCCGGCATGCACACCAACGGATTCTCGTTGGCGCGGAAGATTTTCTTCGACGTTGCGGGACTGGGGATCGACGATAGGGTCGACGAACTCGGGGAAACCGTCGGGCAGAGCCTGCTCGCGGAACACAAGAGCTACCTGCCGGCGTTGTCCGGTGTGATCGACCGCTTACACGCGCTGGCTCACATCACGGGGGGCGGGTTGACCGACAACCTGCCACGGGTGCTTCCCGCCGGGTGCACGGCGCGGATCGAGCGTGGTCGCTGGGAAATTCCCAAACTTTTTGACTACATGGCCCATCGGGGCGGCGTCGCGGAGGATGAGATGTTCCGCACGTTCAACATGGGGATCGGGATGGTGGCGATCGTCTCGCCCGACCAGGCCGGCGCTCTCGAGTCGCATCTGGACGCGCTCGGCGAGCGCCATGTCCGGATCGGGTCGGTCGTGCCGGGCGAAGGTGGTGTGCTGTATGCGTGAGCGCGGCCGCGTGGGGATCTTGATTTCGGGTCGCGGTAGCAACATGGTGTCGCTGGTCGAGGCGATGCGCGCAGGACGGATCGCCGCCGATCCCGTCGTTGTTCTCTCCAACCTCCCTGCTGCCGAAGGCCTACGTCGTGCTGCCGAATTCGGCATCCCCACCGAGGTCGTTGATCACAAGGAAGTCAAGCCGCGGCGCACGCACGATGCGGCGGTCGTTGCGGTTTTGAAACGCTACGAGGTCGATCTCGTTTGTTTGGCGGGGTACATGCGTTTGCTCAGCCCCGTGATGGTCGACACGTTCCGCGCGCGGATGCTGAACATCCATCCCTCGCTGCTTCCGGCGTTTCCCGGGCTCGATGCGCAACGCCAGGCGCTCGAGTACGGTGTCAAAGTTGCCGGTTGCACGGTGCATTTCGTCGATGAGAAGTGCGACCGGGGTCCGATCTTGCTGCAGGCCGCGGTCCCGGTCCTCGGAGACGACACGGAAGCCTCGTTGTCCCGCCGCATCCTCGAACAGGAGCACGTGCTCTACCCGCAAGCCGTGGCACTGTTCTTCGAGGGGCTACGCACCACCGCAGTCTAGCCTTCCGGTCCCGCGCTCCTCGCCGATAGGAGACCGCCGTCTTGAAACCCCCGGAGGAAGTGAGGGAAGCGTGGCCGCAGTCTGCGGCGGAGGCGGCCCGGCCGCCCCGGGAGCTGGTTCGGGGACTGAGACCGTTGACGCGGTTGAAGGAACACGGGCCCGGCGCGCTGACCGACGGCGAACTGCTGGGCATCCTCGCAGCGGACGGGCGGCGGTCCGCGCGGGTCGAGGCCGCGGACGCCGCGCTGCTGGCGCGCGGAGGGCTCGAACGGGTGTCCCGGCGCAATGTCAAGGAGTGGACCCGCGTGCCGGGGATCGGACAAGCGGTGGCGTGCCGTATGGTCGCGGCGTTCGAACTGCGACGCCGCGCGGCGTTCAAGCGTACCCGGCCGAAACCGCGCATCGACGGTCCGCGCTCCGCCTGGCGGCAGGTCCGGCATCTGGCGCGAGCGCGGAGGGAACACCTCGTGGGGATCTACCTCGACGCGCAGAATTCGGTGATCCACCGTGAAACGCTGTCGATCGGCTCACTGAACACGACGCGAACGCACCCGCGGGAGATCCTGTACCCCGCGGTCCGGCACCTCGCTCTGGCGTTCATCCTGGCCCACAACCATCCGTCGGGCTGCCCTGATCCATCGACCGAAGATGTCGAGTTCACGGCCTCGATCCGCCGGGCTTCCGAATTGTTCGGGATCGAACTCTACGACCATCTGATCGTCACGGCCGACGGGTTCACGAGTTTGCGCGAACGGGGGCTGCTGTAAGGGGCTAGAATGCTCGCGTGACCGATCGCAAAAACTTCCCCCCGGTCGAAGAGCAGATGCCCATCTTGCTGCGTGGCACGGTGGACGTTGTGACCGAGGACGCCCTGCGCGAGCGCCTCACGGAGGCGCGCGAAGCCGGCCGGCCGTTGACCGTCAAGGTCGGATTCGATCCGACCGCCCCGGACATCCATCTCGGGCACACGGTCCTGCTGCGTAAGATGCGCCAGTTCCAGGACTGTGGCCATCGTGTGATCTTCCTGATCGGCGATTTCACCGGGATGATCGGCGATCCGACGGGGCGCTCGAAAACGCGCCCGCCTCTGACCCGCGAACAGATCCTCGAGAACGCTGAAACCTACAAGCGACAGTGCTTCAAGATCCTTGATCCGGACGTTACCGAGATTCGTTTCAATCGCGAATGGCTCGGCGAACTTGGTTCGGACGGTTTCGTGCGTTTGGCCTCGTGTTACAACGTGGCGCGAATGCTGGAGCGGAAGGATTTCAAACAACGCTACGAAAAGGGCCAGCCGATCGGCGTTCACGAGTTCCTGTACCCGCTGGCCCAGGCCTACGATTCGGTGCACCTGGCGGCCGATGTGGAACTGGGCGGCACGGATCAGTTGTTCAACCTCAACGTGGGACGCGACATCATGCCGTCCTACGGCTTACCGCCGCAGCTCGTACTGACGACGCCGTTACTCGAGGGGCTGGACGGTACGGAAAAGATGTCCAAGTCTCTCAACAACACCATCGGGATCGAGGAAGCACCGAAGGACATCTACGGCAAGACGATGTCGATCAGCGACGATCTGATGTTCCGAGGCTATGGGGACCGCGTAGGCTCGCTCTGTGCTCACAGTGGATGGCACGGTTTCGCTGCTTGAGCACACGATGTGGTGAAATCACGCCGCAGGTCCCCGACTGCTCCAGCGGTGATTGGGCTATGTTCCTATGAGACGGCCACGGGCGCCTCGATGTCAACCTGAAGCCATGCCCCCCACCTCCGCAAATGCGATAATCAAACCCTCGCCAGAGCCCAATCAAGGAACCCTCCCTCCCATGGCACAGCAAATCTCTCCCGACGCCGAAACCGCCGCCCTGACCGCGGTCGATGAAATACACCCCGGAGCTCCGGCCGCCGATCCTGTGGCCACGGAGACCGATTCCTCCGCCACCCGAACCGGCGTCACGCTGAGCAAGCCGAAGAACTTCTGCCCCTACGGCGGCATGGTGGGCAGCAAGCAGAGCCAATGCAACTCGCGTACGGCGAGCTTGTTGCACACGCGGCTGCGGGCGTTGGGGCTGCTGGTGGTGGTGGCGATGACGGTGGGGCAGGCGCGCAATCTGGTCATCGATTTTGGCTTCGGCCTCGGCTTCACCCGGGTCATCTACGGCCTGATGGTGGCGTTCGTCGGCTATCTGTGGTTCGCGAAGAACCCGCCGCTGATCAAGCTGCGGGTGTTCGAGGTGTTCGTGTTTCTCGGGCCGATCGCGATGCTCCTGTACTCCGATCGCAACCTGATCCTGCAGGCGGCGACGGCGGGCGACGCCGGCCTGGTGCTGATGAACTGGTACCGCACCGGCCTGCATATGGCGATCATGATCACGGCCTACGCGATGTTCATCCCGGCCGGCTGGAAGCGGACGCTGATCGTTACCACACCGATGGGGCTCGCACCGTTTGTGATGGGGGCGCTGATGATCAACGCCCAACCGGCGGTGGCAGCGGCGGCGGGCCAGGCGCTGACGTTCGAGATCTGGTCGGCGGCGCTGATCATGATGACGGTGCTGGTCGCGATCGCCACCTACGGCACCTACACCATCGACCAGGCGCGCCAACAGGTGACCGACATCGCCTTCGCCGGCCAGTACCATCTCGAGAAGAAGATCGGCTCCGGCGGCATGGGCGACGTGTGGATGGCGCGCCACCGCCTGCTGGCGCGCCCGGCGGCGATCAAGGTGATCCGCCCGGAGATGCTGAAGAACGGCGGCGGCGCCGCCGACGACGCGCTGATCAGCACGGCGATGAAGCGCTTCGAGCGCGAGGCGCAGGCCACTGCGTCGCTGACCTCGCCGCACACCATCGACCTGTACGACTTCGGCACCACCAGCGACGGTTCTTTTTATTACGTGATGCAGTACCTCGAGGGGCTCGATCTCGACACCCTGGTCGACGAGCACGGCCCGGTGCCGGTGGAGCGCGCCGTGCATCTATTGATACAGGCGTGCGCATCGCTCGCCGACGCCCACGAGCACGGCCTCATCCACCGCGACATCAAGCCGGCCAACATCTTCGCCACCCGCATGGGCATCACCCAGGATTTCGTCAAGGTGCTCGACTTCGGGCTGGTCAAGGAGACCCAGGCCGACATGGCGGCCACCCAGCTCACCCAGCAAGGGATGACCTCGGGCACCCCGGCGTTCATGCCGCCCGAGATCGCGCTCGCCAAGCCCGACGTCGACGCCCGTGCCGATATCTACGCGCTCGGCTGCGTCGGCTACTGGCTGGCCACCGGCCAGTACGTGTTCGACTCGGAATCGGCCATGGCGATGGTGGTCGATCATGTGAAGACGGAGCCGACGGCGCCCTCGACGCGCACCGAGCTGCCGATCCCCCGCGCCTTCGACGAGGCGATCCTGCGCACCCTGGCCAAAGATCCGGAGGTCCGGTTCCAGAGCATGCGGGAGTTTGCCGCGGCGCTCCGGAAGGTGCCGGTAGCCTCGGCCTGGACCGACGCGCGGGCCGAGGAATGGTGGGCGCTGCATCCGACGGGCAACGGCGACACCGCCAGCGACGGCAACACCGCCGGCGACAGCGGCGCGGTGACCGACCCCGGCGATGGAATCGACGCCACGGCGTCACCGCCCGCGGCCGGCGACACAGCGGTGCACTAGCCGGCCGGCGGGACACCGGCGGGCCGGGCGGGACCGGCGGCCGGCGGAAAACACCCTGGGGACCAAGGGTCGAGGTGTGTTTTAGTGACTGTTCATTGCTTTTAGTAGATAATTAATGAGTATCAATGAGAAAGATTGATGATTTTAGTGTCAGTTTAATTAAACGTATCTGTTAGCGTGTTTCTCGCATGGTGATGTTGCCCGGCAAGGCGGCCGGGCCGACTAGGTGAGGCCACTCATGCTCAACCGCCGCGTTCATCGGCGTACCAAGATCCAGCGCAAGGTAGTGATCGAACCGCTTCCAACGGGGCGACGCTCGCGCTGGATCTTCGGCCCGCTCAAGGCGCCGGCGCCGGTCGCGGGCAAGGTGGTCGATATCAGCTGCGGCGGCATGTGCGGCGCCTTCCCGACCAGCTTCGAGGTCGGTACCGCCTGCGACGTCCGCATCGAGGGCACCATGGGCAAGGTGCAGCGCACCCGCGGCACGGTGCGCAACGTGCGCGGCGCCAACGGCAGAAGGATGCTCGGCATCGCCTTCAACGAGCCCCTCGTGACGCTCGGCGACCCGACCCGGAAGGGTCCCGACATCGGGCACGACGGCATCGACCCCTTCGCCCTCGTCGTCGACGACGAGCCCGCCGTGCGGCACGTGCTGCAGCGTTTTCTCGAAGGCCGGGGCCTGCGGGTCGAGACCGCTCCCGGCGCCACCGAGGCCCTCGAGATTCTCGACAAGCAACAGCCGGCGCTCATGATGCTCGACCTCAAGATGCCCGGTATCAGCGGCGTGCAGCTTCTCGAAACCATGAACGCCGAGGGCCTGCGGGTCCCCGTCATCTGGGCCATGTCGGGTTACGCGGCCGACGAAGAGGCCCTCGACGCCCTATCGCTGGGCGCCGCCGAGTTCATCAACAAGCCCTTCGATCTGGATCATCTGGACTTCTCGCTGCAGCTTCTCGCGCCGATGCTGTAGCGCCGGTGGCGCCGGCGTCTCCTCCGTGGCCGTCTCGCTAACCCGGAGCCTGCGCATCGTAATGCAGCATCCTGCTATCTATAAGACTTCCGAGCGCAGCACCTCGAGCGGCGGCCGGCTGCAGATGCCGCGGCTGTTGAGCATGCCGACGGCGACGGTTACCGCGACGATGAGCGCGGCGCTGGCCCCGAGCACGCCGAGCGGCGCCTCGAAGACCACCTCGAACAGGTAGTGGGTCAGCGACCAGGCCGCGATGAGCGAGAGCAGCAACCCGGTGGCGGCGGCGAAGCTGCCGAGAAACAAGTACTCGGCCAGCAGAATCCGGTAGATCTGCGCCCGCGAGGCGCCGAGCGTGCGCAACAGCACCCCCTCGCGGATGCGCTGCAGCCGGCTGGTGACCACCGCGGCGACCAGCACCACCCCGCCGGTGACCACCGAGAACATCGCCATGAAGCGAATGATGAACGTGATGTCACCGAGGATGTCGTCGATCGTCTGCATCACGGACTTCAAGTCGATGATGGCGACGTTGGGAAAGTCGCGCACCAGCCGGCGCTGGATGGCGGCCGACGCCTGCCGCGTATCGACCCGCGATACCAACACGTGAAACTGGGGCGCGCCGTCGAGCGCTCCCTGCGGAAAGACCACCAGGAAGTTGGGCGGCGCCTCCTCCCATTCGACGCGGCGGATGCTGGCGATCACCGTCTCGAGCGGGATGCTCTGCACGTCGAAGGTGAGGCGTGCACCGACGCCGACGGAGAGCTCCTCGGTAACCTGCACGCTCACGGAGATCGGTACCGGATCCGTCCCGGCACGCCAATCTACCGAGCGATCGATACGCCCGACCCACTCGCCCTCGATGATGCGCTCCGAGTCGCGCAGGTCCTGGCGGTAGGTGGCCGAGTAGTCCCACCGGGTGGCCCACGACTGCTGCGCGTCCGGGAGCTCGGCAACCGGCACCCCGTCGACGGCCGCCAGACGCATCGGCACCACCGGGAAGCCGCGCTCGACCACCAACCCTTGCTCGTCGAAGGCGGCGAGCACCCCGGCGAGCTGGTCAACTTGGATGTCCCAGACGATCAAATCGAGGGCGTTCTGGTCGATGACCTCCCCTACCTCGGCCACCAGCGACGCCTGCACGAGGATGAGCGTCAGGATCAGGAAGGTGCCGAGACCGAGCGACAGCATCAGCAAGGCCGTCTGGTTGCGCGGCCGGTAGAGGTTGGCAAGCCCCTGGCGGGTCTCGTAGGCGAGCGACGCGGTGGGCAACGCTCGGGCCAGCCACATGATGCCCTTGGCCACCGCGAACAGCGCCGCGAACACGCCCAGCATGCCGCCGAAGAGGATCCAGCCGGAGCGCCACGAGGGGCTCGTGCCGATCAGGTACGTGCCGCAGCTCGCCACGATGAGCGACGCCAGCGCCCAGCGCAACGGGTCGCGGCGCGCCGGCGCGTCCTGCTCGCCGAGCGAGCGCAGCGCCAGCAAGGGAGACACGTTGCGGACGGCGAGGAGGGGAAAGAGCCCGAACAACACCGCCACCGCCGTGCCCACGGAGATGCCCTCGGCGATCGCCCACGGCGAAACGAAGAAAGGGACCTCGGCGGGCAGCACGCCGGCGAGCACGCGCGGCAACAGCTTCTGGATGCCGATGCCGACGAGCGCCCCCAAGGTGGCGCCCAACACGCCGAGCACCAGCACCTGGATGACGAACACCGCCATCGCCTGGTGCGCCCGCGCTCCCATGCAGCGCAGCACCGCCACCGTCTCTACTTTTCCCGACACGTAGAGGTGGATCGAGCTGGCAACGCCGAGAGAACCCAGCAGCAGCGCGCCGAACCCCACCAACGAAAGAAAGGAGTTCAGGTTGCCGAGCACGGTGCCGATCTGTTCCCGACGTTCCGTTACGGTGTCGGCGTCGAGCCGAAGGCGCCGCAGCTCGGGGCGTAGCTCCTCGACCAAGGCGTCGGCGTCGAGCTCGGGATCGTCGAAGGCAACGAAGGCGGTGTACTGGGCGCGGCTGCCCGGCTGGATGAGCTCGGTCGCCTCGAGGTAGCGCATGGGGATATAGACACGCGGGCTGATCATCGCCCGCGTCGGGATCTCGCCGGCGACGTTTTGCAGGCGGCCGGCGACGACGAAGGTGAGCAGCCCGAGGCGGATCTCGTCGCCCACCTCGATGTCGTACTGCAGCAGCAGGTTTTCGTCGACCAGCGCCCCGAGGGCATCGCGAAAGTCGACCGCGGCGCCGGCGGGGATCGTTTCCAGCTCGCCGTAGTAGGGGTAATCGCCTTCGAGCGCCCGCACCGACACCAGGCGGGTGCCGTCGGCGGCAGGAAAGTACGCCATCGAGGAGAACTCGATCTGGCGCGACTGCCTGCCGCCGAGCGAGCGCACCAACTCCTCGGCCTCGCCGGAGAAATCCCGCCGGCTGTCGATGCGCACATCGGCCCCGAGCAGCGCCTTGGAACGTTCCTCGATCGCGGCGGTGAGGTTGTCCTGAAACGACGCGACCGCCACCAGCGCCGCCACCCCGGCGACGATCGACGAGACGTATAGCAGCAACCGGCGGCGGCTACCGCGGCTGTCGCGCCATGCCATGCGCCATGCCCAGCCGGAGACGACGTCCTTCACCTCAACGCCTCGGGGGGCGTTGCGGGTGCCGCGACACCGTGCCCCGCCGGCGCCTCATCAGCGCCCGTACCCCGCGGCAGGCTCGTCAACGGGCGCGTCCCCAGGAGGCTCGTTAGCGGGTGCGTCCACGGGCGCGTCCACGGTCTTGCCGGTGTCGCTCTCAATGCGACCGCCGCGCAGCCGGATGACGCGGCCGGCTTCGCCGGCGAGCTCGGTGTCGTGGGTCACCAGCATGAGCGTCGTGCCGGCGACGCGGTTGAGGTCGAACAGCAGCTCGACCACCAGGTGGCTGGTGTCGGCGTCGAGATTACCGGTGGGCTCGTCGGCGAACAGTACGTGCGGCTCGTTGATGAATGCCCGCGCCAAGCCCACCCGCTGCTGCTCGCCGCCGGAGAGCTGCACCGGGTAATGATCGGCGCGGTCGCCGAGGCCGGTGATCTCGAGCAGCTCGCGCGCCCGCGCGGCGGCGGTCCGGTTGCCGCGCAGCTCCGCCGGCACCATGACGTTCTCCAGTGCGGTCAGTGTGGGGATGAGCTGGAAGGTCTGGAAGACGAAACCGACGTGCTTGTTGCGGATCTCGGCGAGGCGGTCCTCGCTTTGCTCCTCGAGCGCGAAACCGGCCAGCTGCACCGATCCCGAAGTCGGCCGGTCGAGCCCGGCGCACAAACCCAATAGCGTCGTCTTGCCGCTGCCCGAAGGGCCGACCACGGCGCAGCTCGTGCCCGCGGCGAGCTCGAAGCTCACGTCGTCCAGCACGGTGAGCTCGCGCCCCGCGCTACTGTAGGTCTTGGTGAGATGGACGGCCTTCAGCGCCACGTTGTTGCTGCCCATGTTCTCTGTCCTGCCGCTCATGCTCCCTATACTAGGGGGACCGGCGACGGAACGTTGCCCGCCCATGTAAGCGACATGGGGTCGTGGAACGCGGGCGCCGGAGGCTCGGTGGAGGAATAACATGCAAGATCGGCGACCCCGTCGCTGGGGAGCTCGGCGATGGCGCGGCTCGGCCGACGCCGGCCCGGGGTCGCGATCCTGGTGCCGGAATTCCCCCTGTGTCCGCCGACTCGCCATGCTCGCCATGCTCGCGGCACTGCTTTCCTGCGCCGTGCCTGCCGCCGGTCTTGCCGGCCAACAGGAAACGAAGACCATTCTCTTCCTCGGCGACAGCCTCACCGCCGGCTACGGCCTGATGCAGGAGCAGTCGTTTCCCAACCTCATCGGGGGCCGCCTGAAGGAACGCGATTTGCCCTTCGAGGTGGTCAACGCCGGCGTCCCTGGCGACACCTCGGCCGGGGGCTTGCGCCGCATCGACTGGCTGCTGCGCCGGCGCATCGACATCCTCGTCCTCGAGCTCGGCGCCAACGACATGCTGCGCGGCGTACCGCTCGACCTGACGAGCGAGAACCTGCAATCAATCATCGACAAGACGCGCGCCACCTATCCGGACGTGAAGATCGTCATCGCCGGGATGCTCGCACCGCCGAACCTGGGGCCGGAGTACACCAGCGAGTTCCGCGAGATCTTTCCGGCGCTCGCCGAGGCCAACGACGCCCTGCTGATCCCCTTCTTGCTCGAGGGCGTCGCCGCCCGCCCGGAGCTCAACCTGCCCGACGGCATCCACCCCAACGCCGCCGGCCACCGGATCGTCGCCGACGACGTGTGGGACGTGCTCGAGCAGCTGCTCGGATCGGACTGATCGAGTCGATCGGTCGAGAATCTCCGCGCCTCTGGCCGTCTGATCTGGGTAGAGCGGCGAAGCAAACGATGCTGGCGTCGATCTCGGCTTGTGGTAAGGAATCATTCCTTACTAAAATAAGGACATGGCGAAGGTGACCAGCAAGCGGCAGGTGACGGTCCCCAAGGCTCTGGCGGACCGCTACGGGATCGAGCCGGGAGCCGAGCTCGAATGGCAAGCCGCCGGCGACGTGATCCGCGTGATCCCGCCCGGACGTAGGCCGCCCTCCAACAGCGTTGAGACACGCCTCGAGGTGTTCGACGCCGCCACGGAGCGGCAGCTCACCCGGCAGAAGGAGCGGTCCGGCGATCGAACCAGGCCCGCCGACCGCGGCTGGACCCGCGACGATCTGTACGACGACCGTGGCGCTCGCTGACCTTGGCAACGCTCGTTGACACCAACGTCCTCGTCTACCGCTTCGACCCGCGTTTCCCCGACAAGCAGTCGAAGGCAACGGAGTTGTTGCGCGCCGGCATCGCCGACGACAGCATTCGCGTTGCCCACCAGGCGATCATCGAGTTCGTCGCCGCCGTTTCCCGCCCCGTCGACGCCGAGCTACCGCTGCTGGAGAGCGCCGACGCTCGCCGCGAGGCCGAGGAGCTGCTCAGTCAGTTCGAGGTGATCTACCCGAACGCCGAGGTCGTGCGCACGGCTCTCCGCGGAATGGCCGCCTACGACCTGAGCTGGTTCGATGCCCACATGTGGGCCTACGCCGAGGTCTTCGGGCTCACCGAGCTGGTCACCGAAGACTTCCAATCGGGGCGCCTCTACGGTTCGGTGCGCATCGTCAACCCGTTTGCCTGACCAAGGATGACATTGCAATGGCGAGAGAATAGGATGGAACTGAAGACTACAAAGAAAGTAGTTCGAATACAAACGAATACACAGGCGCACGAGGGAAGATGTCCAAGATCGTCACGATCCGTCTCGACGACGACGACTACGCCGAGCTCAAGGAAGCTGCCGCGGCGGAGAACCGGCCGCTGTCGAATCTGATCCAAACGGCGGCGCTGGCCCGCGTTCGCGAGCAGCAATTCGTCGATGACGCGGAGATGGCCGAGCTCGTCGTCAGCGACGACCTGATGAAGCGGCTGAGGGCGGGCTCCCGCGATGCGGCCAAGCGGCGCGGGACCTTCGTCGATTGAAGCCGGCACCCTCCTACCGCATCTTCGAGACCATCCAGTTCGAAAAGGATCTCCGCACTATCGCCCGCGCCGGCCACGCCGAGGTCGTCGAGAAGCTCCGGCGCACCGTCTACCGGCAGCTTCGCCAACACCCGCACTTCGGCCCCCATGTCCGCAAGCTCAAGGGCATCAGCCCCGGCACCTGGCGCTACCGGATCGGGGCGTGGCGCTTCTTCTACGAGATCGACGACGATGAAGGCGTCGTCTTCATGATCGCGGCGTCACATCGCGGCTCCGCCTACTGAGCGAACGCCCCGCTTGTGCCGGGGGCGCGCGCAAGCGGCGTGGAAAGTTCATAGATTGATGTCGCCGCTGACCTACTGCGATCCGCCTCCCGCCTTCGGGAAGATCTTCTCGCCTTCGTAGCCGCCCAGGCCACAGAACGCGATCACCTCGAAACCGTTTTCCTCTAACAAAGCCGCGGCACGCGCGGCTCGACCACCGCCGTTTCAGGCGGTGAGGATGGGACGGTCCCTCGGCACCTCCTCGAGCCGGTCGGCGAGCTCCTCGATCGGGATGTTGAGGTAGCCCTCAACGGTGCCGAGCCGCTCGATCTCGTCGGGCCGGCGGACATCGAGAAGGAGAAAGTCGCCGCTGGTGAGCAGCTCGGCGAGCCGGTCGCCCTCGGCGCGCGGCGCCTCAGGCCGCGGCCGCTCGCGGCGCTCTGGCTGTGCGGCCGCAACTTCGGCGGCCGGC
>JADFNY010000067.1 GCA_022563115.1 Acidobacteriota bacterium
GAGGAATGCACGCTGTATTCTTCTCACTCCGTGTGGGAGTCACGCCAGGCGTTCGTCGACTGGACGGAGTCGGAAGCCTTCCAAAAAGCCCACGCCCAGGCTCGCGCCCCGCAAGGTACCTACCTGGGGCACCCGGAATTCGAAGGGTTCGAGGTGATTCTCTAGGAGGGCGCCGGGCCGCGACGGTTGGTCTGCGAGGATCGAACGGCGAGGGTAGAATGGCGCTTTCGCCGGAGGGGCCGAGCTTCGATGAAACACGACGAGATCGCGGTCATCGATTTCGGTGGGCAGTACGCGCACCTGATTGCCACCAAGGTCCGGCGCCAGGGCGTCCTCGCCGAAATCCGCCAGCCGGAAGACCCGATCGAGGCCTTCGAGGGCTTCAAAGGGATCATTATCTCGGGTAGCCCCAGCCTTGCGTCGCACGGCGAGGACTCCGAATACACCCACGCCATCTACGACCTCGACGTACCGATCATCGGCTTCTGCTTCGGCCACCAGGAGATCGCCCGCCACTACGGCGGCGAGGTCGTCCACGGCGGCCGCGAGTGGGGCAAGGCAAACCTGCACCTGACCGGCGAGCACCCGTTGTTTGCCGGGCTGGGCCCGATCGAGCAGGTGTTCATGAGCCACTACGACTCGGTAGCGAGCGTCGGCGCCGATTTTCAGGAGATCGGCTACAGCAAGGCCACTGAGGGCAGCGAGGGGCATCGGTTCGCGGCCATCGCCTCCGACACGCTGCGCCGCTACGGCCTGCAGTTCCACCCCGAGGTCGACGACACGGTGCACGGCGACCGGATCATCGCCAACTTCGTCCTCGATATCTGCGGCTGCGAGCCATCGTGGACGATGGACGGCTACGTCGACGAGGAATCCGAACGTTTGAGACAACAGGTCGGCGGGGGCGCCGTTTTCCTGCTCGCTTCGGGAGGTGTCGACTCGACGGTGGCCGCGGTTCTCATCGCCCGCGCTTTGGGACCCGAGCGCCTCCATTTGCTGCACATCGACAACGGCTTAATGCGCAAGAACGAGAGCGCCGAGGTCGTCGAATACTTCGAGGAGATCGGCCTCGGCGACAACCTGACGTTCGTCGACGCGTCCGAGACCTTCCTGACGGCGCTCGAAGGGGTGATCGAGCCCGAGCAGAAGCGGCGCATCATCGGTGACACCTTCATCGAGGTGTTCCAACGCGAGGCCGAGCGCCTCGGCATCGGCGACCACCTACTCGGCCAGGGAACGATCTATCCGGACACCATCGAGACGGGAGCCAGCAAGCGGTCCGACACCATCAAGACCCATCACAACCGCGTCCCGATCATCGAGCAGATGATCGAGGCGGGCCGCGTCGTCGAGCCGCTCGTCGAGCTCTACAAGGTCGAGGTGCGCGAGCTCGGTGTGAAGCTCGGCGTTCCCGACAAGCTCGTGGACCGGCATCCGTTCCCCGGCCCCGGACTCGGCGTTCGACTGCTGTGCAACAGCGGCGATGACGACCGTACCGGCTTCGACCAGATCGAGCCCGCCCTCGAACCGATCGCCGGGCGCTTCGGGCTCGAGGCGCTCGCGCTGCCGATCCGATCGGTCGGGGTCAAGGCCGATCTGCGGGCCTACGAGCACCCGGTGATGCTCAGCGGCGAGGCGTCCTGGGATATGCTGATTCAAGCCACCTCCGCGATCACCGTCGACGCCCCCGGCATCAACCGTTGCGTGTGGAACCTTTCGACCGAGGCCCCGATCGGCGCCCACGCGGTGGCCGGCACCGTGACCCGCCAGCGCCTCGACCTGCTGCGCGAAGCCGACGCGATCGTCATGCAGGCGCTCGAGCGCCACGGCCTCTACGCCGCCGTCTGGCAGTGCCCGACCGTTCTGGTGCCTTGTGCCCTCGAGTTCACCGACGGCGGTCCTGAGGGGGAGATGATCGTCGTCCGCCCCGTAGCGTCGCAACGGGCGATGACAGCGCGCCCGGTCGAGCTCCCCAAAGCGATGATCGCCGATCTGCGTCGCGACATCCTGGCGCTCGACGGGGTCACGGCGCTGGCGCTCGACCTGACGTCGAAGCCGCCGGGCACGATCGAGTGGGAGTGATTCGGCGGCGCTGGGCTCAGCGCCCTCGAGGCGCCGGCCGAAGGATCGCGTAGGCCGGCAGGCCGATCGCCCCGAATCGCCTTGCGACCTCGCGCATCGGCGAGGCATTGAGATCCTCGGTGTGGTACTTGACCTTCACGTAGTCCTCGAGGCGCGCCTCGACGCCGGGGTCCTTGAGCGTCGTCTGGTCCATGACCAGGCAGTTCTTGCACCAGGTCGCCCACATATCCACCAGCACGAGCTTGTCCTCGGCGAGGGCTTCCTCGAGCCCGGCCGCCAGCGAAGCATGCCAGCCCTCCTCGAGCAGCTCCTGGACGCTCTCGGCGACCTCGTCGGCATCGACCCAGTACTGGCTGAAGAGCTCGTACGATAGGAACGAGTAGTAGGCCGCTGTCGCCAGGATGAACACACCGAAGACGTGCTTGACCTTGGTCATCCAGGGTCCCGGCTTGGGCATGAACGACAGCCCACCTCCGGCCATCGGCCACGGCAGAGCCATCCCGAGCCCCAGGACGAACGGCAGGACGAGCGCCTGGGTCGTGCCGGTCGCATACAGGTTGCTCGAGAAGACGATCACCTGGATAACCACCGGCGCGACGCACGCTCCGGCCAGCAACGCTGCCACCGCCCCCATGCCGAAGGCAACGAAGAACGAGCTCTTGCTCGAGCCGCCGAAGTCGAACTTCGACTGCAGCCGCGAGAAGTCGATCACGATCTTGTCGAACATCGCCAGCGCCAGCACGACGAAAAGCACCGCGATGCCGAGGTTGAACCACGGCGACGAGTTGATCGTCCCGAAAGTACCCGCGGTGAGAATCACCACCAGGCCCAGGATCCCGTACACCGCGGCCATCGCCAACCCATAGGCGCTACCGAGGGCAAAACCACGCGCCCGCGACCCCGCCTGCGACCCGGCGCCGATGATCACCAGGTTGATCGGGATCATCGGCAACACGCACGGCGTGAGGTTGAGCGCCAGGCCGCCGATGAGCGTCAAGATGACGATCGCGAGGGGGCCGCGGCCGGCGAAAAAGCCCTCGTCGCCGCGCCCCGATTCGGCGGCGTCGATGAACTCCAGGAAGTCGGCGACGGCAAGAAACCCGCCCGTTGTACCGATGATCTCGAAGTCGTCGAGCCGTGCGACGACCCCGGCGTCGTCAGCCACGACATCGGCATCGCGGACATCACCGGCGCTGTCGGGGTCACCGAACCAGAAGTCGTTCGGATCCGGCTCGACCGGCTCGGTGTCGAAAACCATGCCGGCAAATAGCTCGGCGTCGGCGGGGGCGGGCTCGCTCGCCGGAGGCAGGACGCGGACGAGGAACTCGAACGGCTCCTGGGTCGGCGCGTAACAGATGGTCTCGTCGCACGACTGATAGCGCAGCACCGCCGGTACGACATGCTCGCCGGGCTCGACATCTTCGGCAATGGCCAACTCGACGCCGATGACGAACTCTTCGTTGAAGACGACCAACTCGATGCCCACCTGCAAGAGTATGGAAGCCTCGGGGAAGGCTAGCTTCTGTACTTCGATACCCCGCGGAGCGTTCAGGATCAGGCTCGTAGGAATCAAGTAGGGATCGATCGGCGCCTCCGAATTGACGTGATATCCCTCGTCGAGCCGGACCTCCACCGCCATCCGGAACGTATCGCCGGGATGGGCACCGCCGGTCTGATAGCGGGGCGTTACCTCGATGCTGCTCGGACCGCGCTGCGCGGCGGCGGAGCCGGGAACCAGCATGCAAGCGAGCACCACGACGGCGGCGATGAGTTGGCGGCTGGAAAGACGCAAGACCATGACCTTGGCGAGAACCCGTTGGCTGGGGGGAACACGTTCAATTCTAGTCGACGCGGGCCGATGTTCGCAGGTCGTGGCGCGATCGGAGCGTCAGCGCCGCAACGTCTGTCACCTCCACCGGAACATCGCACGGGAGTAAGATGGTGCGGTTCATCCGCCCAGGATCCAGCTCCCGGACCCGAGACTCGCGCCTTGTTTCGCATGTTTGAAAAGTATCTCGAGCAGCTCGGCGAGCGGCGCGGCATGCTGTTGCTCGCGTCGATTCTCATCTGGGTATCGATCCTTCTGGCGATCTACGCCTACGGGATCGGGATGGGCGGCATCGCGGCATGGCGGATCACAGACGACGCCTACCAGGCGATCTCGGAGATCGTCACCGATCAGGCCTACGGCTCCGATCCCTGGGCGATCTTCATGGGCGCGGTCGTCTGGATTCTCCTGATCATCCTGGTCTTCCCGCTGCGCGCCGCCCGCAAGGTCTGGCGCGACTACCGACGCCAGGAGATGCAGTCCCAGAAGGCGCTCACCGAGATCGAAGCGCGGATCTTCGCGGCCGACGACCGCTCGAGCAACGTCCACAGCCCGCAGGAGCGCCTGGCCCGCCGGGCGCTGAGCGAGATCGAGACCAAGCTTCTTGGCGAGCCTCAGCCCGCCGACCTGACCATCGAAGAGCGAATCATCAAGCTACGCGACCGCTAGCGAGCTGGGGTGCGCCCTCAGCCCTGCTGGAAAAACGGGATGCCGAGGACCACGGACGCGACGATCGAGGCGCCGAACAGAACGAGGCAGACGAGCCCGATCAGCATGTGGGTTGGGCTTTCTTCCTTGAGGGGATCCATGATGCGCGCCGCTAGCCAACCGCCCGCGTAACCACCGAGGTGGGCCCAGTTGTCGATGTACGGCACGATCAGGCCGATCACCACGAAGATCGTCACGTACCGCCAGATCACCTGCCCCATCGCTGTATGGCCGGTGCGCTTGCTGTACACCATCAGGGCGCCGAAGAGACCGAATAGCGACGCCGAAGCTCCGACCGTTCTGAAGGCCCCGTCGAACGGGCCGAGCCGCAGGAAGTACATGAACGAGGTGAGGGCGAAGCCGCACGCCGACGCGGCCGTGTAGATGATGATCAGCCGGCCCACACCATAGTACTCCTGCACCACGGGCATGATCTGCCGCAGCCACATCATGTTCATACCGATGTGAAGCAGACCGCCGTGCAGAAACGCGGCGCTCAGAATGGTCCACCAGCGACCGAAGACGAAGATCGGTTGCCAACCGCTGGCACCGAAGAGAAAAAGCGAGCGCCCGCTGGGCGAGAGAATCGCGAGCCCGCCGCTGGTCATGTTCTGCCAATCGCTCAGCAGCGAGACGGCATACATGGCGACGCACGCCGTGAAGACAAGCTGAGTGAAGCCGAAATCCAGGCCGACCTTTTGCAGCAACGGCGCGAAACCCCATAGCCCCGGGTTGCGGCGGCCGCAGGTAAAGCACTCCGGATCGCGCACGCCGACGAGG
Organism: Acidobacteriota bacterium; assembly: GCA_022563115.1. Lineage (GTDB taxonomy): Bacteria > Acidobacteriota > UBA890 > UBA890 > UBA890 > UBA890. The sequence goes on from JADFNY010000067.1 coordinate 5,399, forward strand.
CGACCGCAGCTCGGGCAAACGATGGATCCGGTGGTCTGACGCTGGAACATCGCTTCAGTCTACACACGTCGTCATCCCGTGGCAGGCCGCGGTCAACCGCCGATGCTCAACGGCCTACTGGTCGTTATGATCCGCGGCCCGGCGCCGTCGTTGTCGGCGGATCGGGCAGCGAATAAGCTCCACGGATACCCACATCGAGCAATTGATCCTCCTCGTTTTACCGGAGCCTCCCATGCGCGCCACTTTCCGCGTTTCCTCGATCGTCGCCTTTGCGGTCGCCGCCCTGCTGCTGATCGGTTGGTCGGTCGAGGCGCCCGCCCTGCAAACCGCCAAGAAGAACTTCACCTACGCCCAGGCGTATGGGGGTGGCGAACCCGACGACGAGCCGATTCTCGGCTCCACCCCGCGGATCACCGGCTGGAGCGACGAAGACCACTACCTCGAGATGCGCACCGCCCTTGGTGACGGCGGTCGCCAGGTCTACGCGGTCAGCGCCGTCGACGGCAGCGCCGCGGTGTACCGCGACTTCAGCGACATCCAGGCCAACCTGCCGGCCGGCTTCAACGCCGACCAGGCGGCGGCGACGACCGGCGACCTGACCGGTTTCGTGTTCCAGCGCGACGACGATCTGTACCACTACGACGCCGAAACGGAGCGCTTTCGGCGGTTGACGGCGACGCCGGCGATGGAGAACAACCCGCGCTTCTCGCCCGACGGCAACTGGGTCGCCTATACCCGTGACCACAACCTGTTCGCCTACGACCTGGTGGGATCGGTCGAGCATCAGTACACCACCGATGGATCCGATGTCGCCTACAACGGCTGGGCCTCGTGGGTGTACTACGAGGAGATTCTCGGCCGCGGCTCGCGCTACGCCGCCTTCTGGTGGTCGCCCGACAGCACCCAGCTCGCCTTCATGCGCTTCGACGATACCCCGGTGCCCGAGTTTCCGATCTACCACGCCGACGGCCAGCACGGCGAGCTCGAGGTGCAACGCTACCCGAAGGCCGGCGACCCCAACCCCTGGGTGCGGATGGGCGTCGTTCCCGTCGAGGACGGCGACGTCGTATGGATGGACTTCGACGAGAAAGAAGATTCCTACATCGCCTGGCCGTCGTGGTCGCCCGACAGCAAGACCCTGCGCGTGCAGTGGATGAACCGTGGCCAGGACACGCTGCGCTTCTTCGATTGCGACCCGACCAGCGGCGAGAAGGTCCAGGTCTTCGAGGAGATGCAGGACACCTGGGTCGACTGGTTCAACAACATCTACTACCTCGAGGACGGCTCCGGCTACATCGTGCTGTCGGACAGGTCCGGCTGGAACCACATCTACATCTACGACAACGATCTCAATGCCCGCGCCGTGACGTCGGGCGAGTGGCGGGTCAACTCGATCAACGAGGTCGACAACGCCGGCGGCTGGATCTACTTCACCGGCCGGCCGGACAAGAGTTGGGACGCGCAGCTGATGCGTGTCCGCTTCGACGGCACCGGGATGGAGCAGCTCACCGAAGGTGACGGCGTCCACTCGGCGCGGGTCTCCCCGGGCGGCAAGTACTTCATCGATTCGGTCAGCAACATCCATGAGCCGACCAAGGTCACGTTGCACAACGGTGACGGCTCGCTCGTCCGCGAGCTCGGCAACGCACGTATTGCCGCCACCGATGAGTACAACTGGGGCACGGTCGAGCTGTTCACGATTCCCTCGGAGGACGGCGAGTACGACCTACCGGCGGTTTGGGTCCTGCCCCCCGACTTCGACGAGAGCAGGCAATACCCGGTCCTCATCAGCATCTACGGCGGTCCCAACTCGGGCAACGTCGCCAACCGCTGGCAGGGCACCCAGGCGCATTACTGGGCCCAGCGCGGCGTCATCACGTTCATCGTCGACCACCGCGCCAGCGGTCATTTCGGCAAGGCCGGCGTCTCCCTGATGCATCGCCGTTTGGGTTACTGGGAGATGGTCGACTACATCACCGCCGCCAAGTGGCTGCGCGCCCAGCCGTTCGTCAACCCCGAAAAGATCGCCATGACCGGCAGCAGCTACGGCGGCTACATGACGACGATGGCGCTCACCTACGGGGCCGAGCACTTCAACTACGGTCAGGCAGGCTCCGCGGTGACCGACTGGCGCCTGTACGACACCGTCTACACCGAGCGCTACATGGATACGCCGCAGGAGAACCCCGAGGGCTATAGCGGCGGCGCGGTGCTCACCTGGATCGATCGTTACCAGGGCGGCCTACGGATCACGCACGGCCTGATCGACGACAACGTTCACGCCCAAAACTCGATCCAGGTCGTCGACTGGCTGCTGGAGAACAACAAGGACTTCGAGATGTTCTTCTACCCGGACAGCCGCCACGGCGTGCAAGCCAGCCAGCGGGCCCACTACAGCAAAGGCATCCATGACTTCTGGGTGGAGGTCTTGCTCGACGGCGTCGATCCTCTGAGCGCGAGCCGTCGCCAGTAGGGTGCGCCGCGTAGCGTCGCTCAGGTGATGTCTTTGAGCGTCAGCCCCTGTTTCTTCAGGTACGGCAACAGCCCCTGGCGGGTGATCGTGCGCAGGGTGCTCACCGAGATGCGCACGCGGACCGTGCGTCCGAGCTCGGGGACGAAGATCCGCTTCTTCTGCAGGTTCGGAAGCTGGCGCCGCTTGGTCTTGTTGTGGGCGTGGGAAACGTTGTTTCCCGCCAGCCCGCCCTTGCCGGTGATGGCACAGCGTCGAGACATTACTTTTCTTCCTTGTAGAGCACGTGGCGACGCAGCACGGGATCGTACTTGCGCAACTCGAGCCGATCGGGCGAATTGCGCTTGTTCTTTTCCGTGTAGTAGCGATGCGGACTTTCTGTGCTACGCATCTTCACGTGGACACGCGGACCTCTCTTGGCCATCGTGGGCGCTCCTGTTCAACGAGCTGTGTCTTCAGAGACAAAAAAACCCGCAAGCGCGGACGCACACTGAAGGGCTGCGTGTCCCTGCGGATCAGGCACAAATGATACCAGAAATGGGCCCCGCGTCGATATCCGCGCCGATCCGCTCCGTGAATCCGCCTTCGTCGCGCTCGCTTCACCAGTATCACCATTTGTGGGGCGGAGCACTAGAACGCGCCCGATAGTACGAGGAGCCCGGCGACGATGAAGCCGGCGCCCGCCAGGCGCGCCACCAGCTTCCCGCGCGGCACGACTTTCTCGAGGAGCACCAAGACGGCCAGGGTCGCGATCCAAACCAGGTTCATGACCCCACCGACGAACAGCAAGGCCATCAGAAACCAGCAGCAGCCGATGCAATAGGCGCCGTGGTCGAGGCCCATCATGAAGGCCCCGCGGGTGCCACGGCGCCAGTGCTGCATGAGGAATTGTAACGGCGAGCGGCAATGTTGCAGGCAGGCACCCTTGGCCGGTGTGAGCTGGTATACACCGGCGGCCAACAGCAGGCCGGCTCCCAGCAGCGGACTGGTGCTCACCATCATCGGCGACAGTAACGCCAGCCGCTCGAGGCCCCACTGCAGCAGCGTGGCGAGGGCGCTGAACCCCGTCCACGCCAGCAGATAGCCGGCGGCGAAGGCGGCGGTGCCGAGGGCGCCGTCGCGGCCCTCGCCCTGTTGCCGATCCATCTTGACATGCAGCAGGATCATCGGGCTGGCCGATGGCAACATCATCGCCACCATCATCACCGACCACATGAGGAACATGAAAACAAAGTCCCGCGCCGACCAGGCGGTCAACTGCGGGCTCATCGCGCCGGAAGCCGCCGACATCCCTCCGCCGTCCATGACCATGTCAGCCATGTTTGCGGCCAGGCCGAACAGATAGACCCACGAAAGCACGGTAAGCACGACAATGCCGGCGATCGTCACCCAGCGATCGCGCCGGAAGATCGCCTCGAGAGAAGACGCCAACAGCTCGGGCGGAGCCGCGGCCCCCGCTTCGCTCACGTTTCGATCAGCAAACCACCCCTTGCGGCGTCATGTGGAGGATGGCGAAGTGGGCGTGGGTGTCCCCGGAGTCGAGACGGACGGGTCCCGGCGCCGTCACGGTGCCGCTGGCGTACTCGGCCTCCGCGTACTCGAAGCCGGTCGGCAGCGTCACCCGGGCACGGTGCTCGGCGCCTGTCGACGCGTTGACGATCAGCGTCGCCTTGGCGTCGACCACCCCCTCGACCGCAAAGTGGCCGCGTCGGGACTCCATGTCTGCTTCCCACGTGATCGGCAGAAACCGCGGCTCGTGCACTTTCGTCAGCGTGCCCGCGAAGACGTTGAAGTGCCCCTCGTCGACGCGCATCCCCACCGCAGCGCGGCAATCACCGTGCGTCGGCAGGGCGTTGAATTGGCACGGGCAGCCATAGGCGCAGTTGCAGGTTGTTAACGACAGGCCCTTTATTCTCCAGTCGACGTACGCCATCAATCACTCCTTCGGCTTCTTCAAAACGCGGTGCGTGGGGAGGCTAGCCGCCGACCCATGTCGCGTCAATAAGCCGGTTGGCAGGGCCGTGGTGCAGTGCTTCCAGCATGGCCTGCTAGCGCAAGTGCTCGTTGAAGAACTCGATCGTCCGATCCCACGCCAGGGTGGCGGCGGCTTCGTCGTAGCGCGGCGTCGTGTCGTTGTGGAAGCCGTGGTTCGAACCCTCGTAGATGTAGACCGTGTACGTCTTGCCGTTCGCCTGCAGCGCTTCCTCGTAAGCCGGCCAACCGGCGTTGACCCGGGTGTCCAGGCCGCCGTATTGAAGAAGCAGCGGTGCGTTGATCCGCGGCACGTCCTCGGCGGCCGGCTGGCCGCCGTAAAACGGAACGCCGGCCCCCAGGTCGGAGATCCGCACCGCCAGGGCATTGACAACGCCGCCCCCGTAGCAGAAGCCGACGGCGCCGACCCTTCCAGTACATCCAGGATACGACTGCAGGAACTCGACCGCGGCGACGAAGTCTTCGAGCATCTCAGCCCGGTCACGCTGGCGTTGCAGGGTGCGGCCGTCGTCGTCGTTGCCCGGGTAGCCCCCAAGCGGCGTCAGGGCGTCGGGCCCGAAGGCCAGAAAGCCGGCCAGCGCCGCGCGCCGAACGACGTCCTCGATGTGCGGGTTGAGGCCGCGGTTCTCGTGGATGACCAGGATGCCGGGGAGGTCGGCGGACGGGTCGAGGGGCCGCGCCATGTAGCCGCGCATGGTTCCAGCCCCTTGCGGCGACGGATACTCGACGTACTCGGTAGACAACCGCGCGTCGCCGGCGGCGATCTGCTGCGCCTCCGCGTATTTGGGGTTGAGCGCGTCGAGGATCGCCGCCGCCGTCAGACCACCAATGGCGAACTTGCCCGCCCCGTCGAGGAACTCCCGCCGGCTGATGCCACCGTGAACATACTGGTCGAAAAGCTCGAGTACTTCCTTGTCGAAATCGCTGGCTTTCTTGCGCTCCATGACATCGCTCCATTGCTCGGTTTGCGCGGCAGGATGGGGGGCCCCCAAGCCGCATCGGGTACGGCGTCTGGACTCTAGTTTCAAAGGCGTCTGGACTCTAGTTTCAGCAGGGAAGCCGGTCAACGGAACCCGCCTCCAGCGACACACCCAACACGCGCCTACCCGAGGATCTTGTGGGGATAGCCGCCATCGACAAGCTCGTCGCGGGCGAAGCGATCGAAGGCGAAGAAGTTGATGTCGTCGTCGTCGCTTTTTCCCGTCGTGATCAGGTCGGCCATCATCTCGCCGACGATCGGGGCGAGCTTGAACCCGTGGCCGCTACTGCCGGCGCAGCAGTAGAGGTTGTCGATACCGGGAAGCTCGTCGAGAATCGGCCGCCAATCGGGGGTGACGTCGTAGAGCGACGCGTAGCCGTTGACGAACCTGCCCTTGTCCATGTCCGGGAAACGCTGGATGAGCTGCTCGCTGTAGCGTGAGACGGTGTCGAAGTCGGCGACCCTCTGGAAATGATCGGGATGCTCGACCCCGGCTTTGGCCTCGTCGGTGGCGACCGAGCCGACCAGCATCAAGTCCTCCCCTTCCGGCCTGGTGTAGACGCCGAGCGGCGAGTCGACGAACACCTTGTCGTGTTGAAGGCTGGGAGGGCGCTCGAACAAGCACACCTGAACCCGGCACACGGTGATCGGCAGCTCGACGCCGAACAGCTTACTGAGCCGCCCCGACCAGGGACCGGTCGCCAGGACCACGGACGCGGCTTCGAGCCGGCCGTCGTCGGTGACGACACCGCGCGCCTTGCCACCCTCGACGATGACCGACCGAATCTCGGTGCCGACGAGCACCTCGGCGCCGAGCTCCTCGGCACGGTTGGCGAACGCCACCGAGGTGCTGTACGGATCGGCGTAGCCCGAGTCGGGTTCGTAGGCCGCGCCGACGATCCCGTCGGTTGCGACACCGGGCTCCAGATCGCGGAGCTCCTCCACCGAGATCACCGAGGTGTTGATCCCCAACGACTGCTGCAGCGCGACGTTGGCCTTCAGGGTGTCGATGGTGTCCGGACCGGCGGCGAAGATGTACCCGGTCTGCCGGAAATCACAGCCGCCGCCTACTAACTCCTCGAAGTTCTCGAAAAAACGCAGCGCCGCGAGCGCCATCCTCGCCGTGATCGGGTGCGAGTAGTGCTGGCGGATGATGCCGCACGAGCGCCCGGTAGGGCCGGCGGCGATGTTGTCCTTTTCAACCAGGGTGACGGAGACGCCGCGCCGGGCGAGGTGGTAGGCGATGCTCGCCCCGTTGACGCCGCCGCCGACGACGATGACGTCGCTGGTCGTCGTCACGCGTGGCGCCCCCGGGCACCTGCTCCTAGCAGGCGGTGATGAAAGTGTGATGGGTCTGGTTGCGGGCGATGGTGTCCTCCGGCGCTGCCTCCGTAAGCGCCGAGGCGCTCGGGGTCGACTCCCGCGGGTACCGTTACGGGCATCATTTCAAGACTCCTGCGCATGTTCTTCATGGGGGCACATGCTCTAGTGCTCCGCCCGCAACCGTTCCACCA
>JADFNY010000398.1 GCA_022563115.1 Acidobacteriota bacterium
TGGCGGAGCGCGAGACCACCGTGGCGACCCTGCCGATCGGTCACTCCGAGGGTTATCCGGCGGGCGCTCTGGCGGCGGGCGGGGCGGTGCAGATCAACGGTCGCGCCTGCCCGCTGGTGGGCGGAATCACCTCGAACCACCTGGAGGTCGCGGTGCCGCAGGGGGTGCATGTCGAGGTCGGTGATACGGCGACGCTGATCGCCGGCGGGGCCGCCGAGTACGCCGGAGCGGGCCGACCGGTCGGCACAGGTGCCGGGCCCTGGGCACCGACGGCCCAGCAAGTCGGCCAATGGGACGGCGCCGGCGTCTACGGAACGCTGATGCACATCAACCCGCTGCTGCCGCGGGTGATCACCTGACGCGGATTAGCCGGTCTCGAGCTCCAGCTTCATGGCGGCGGTGAACTCCTGAAACATCTTCTTCGAGACCTGCTCGATCATGCCGCGGCCGAACTGGGCGAGCACGCCGGAGATGGTGACGTCGGCGTCGACCGTCACTTCGGTCTCGGTGTCGCCGAGAGAACGCACCTTGCTGGTCATCTGCATGTGGGCGCTGCCCATGCCGGCCATGCCCTGGCCCTTGGCGACCACGACCGCGGTCTTGGCGGGCTCATCGAGCTCGAACGACAGCGTGCCCCGGTAGTTAGCCGAGATCGGCCCGACGCGCACCGCCATGCCGCCTTTGAAGGTGGTGTCGTCGACCTTTTCGATGATCTCGGCGCCCGGGAGGGCCGCGGCGACCCGCTCTGGGTCGATGAGGAACGCCCATACGGCATCGGCGGGGGCATTGATCGTGAAACGCTCTTCGATCTTCATAGGGGCAAAACCTCTGCGAAACGCTTTTTGATCTTCATAGCGGTAGCACCGCCTCGAGGGCGGCGAGATTGTGGGCCGGGAGCAGCCTGTCGACGTAGGGTAGGGCGGCCTTCATGCCCTTGGCCTCGGGTCGGTAGCGGTCGTCACCCATCAGCGGGTTGAGCCAGATGATGCTTCGGGCACGGCGCCGCAGGCGTACCAATGCTTCCTCGAGCAGATCGGTATCGCCCCGGTCGAGGCCGTCACTGAGGATGATCACCGTGGTGTCGGCGTGCACCATCTGGGTAAGCCAGGAGTCGGCAAACTCCCACAGGCAGGCGCCAATGCGCGTGCCCCCCGACCAATCCTCGACGCCGCTCGCCAGCCCCTCGAGGGTGGCGGTCACGTTCGATGGCGAGAGCCAACGGGTTATTCGGGTGAGGCGGGTGTTGAAGGCGAACGCTTCGGTGCGCGGCGCGACGCGCTTGAGGGCGAGGGCGAACATCAGCAAGAAGCGCGAGTAGGCGTCCATCGACCCGCTCGTGTCGCACAGCAGGACGAGGTGCGGTCGCTCCACGGCCCGGGCTCGTTTGGCGAGCTCGACCATGTCGCCCCCGGCGGCGAGCGAGCGGCGAAAGCTGCGCCTCAGGTCGACGAGATCGCCGCGTCGTGACGGCACGCGACGGCGACTGCAGCACGTTGCCAACCGCCGGGCCAACCGTTCGAGGAGCCGCTGCATGGCGGCCAGGTCGTCGGTGGTGCATTCGTCGAACGTCTTGTGGCGTAACTGTGCATCGGGGCTGTAGCCGGCGGCGTTGTCGCGATCGATCCATTTCGTGTCGCCGTCGCCGACCGGAGCCGGCGCGGCGCGTCGGATCCCGAACGCCGCCTGCCCCGCTTCACGGTCGTCCGGACGCGGTCCGAACGATGTCGCGGCGCTCTCGGGACGGCGCCACATGGAGTCGAACATGAGGCTGAAGATCTTCCAGTGTCGCCGATCGATCTTCAGCGCCGTGCGCAGAGCGAGGAAGACCTCGTCGACGTCGCCGATATCGACGAGCTGCAGCGCCCGCACGGCGTCAGCTTGGTCGCCTGAGCTGAGGTCCATGCCCCGGTCGCGCAGCCGGCGTGCAAAGCGCGCGACGTGCGCCGTGAGGCTGGCGTCGGAAGCTGCTTCAGGCGGCGTCGCGCCGGGCGGTAGAGACGGGGGATAGTCCGTCATCAGGCTCGCGGGCTCAAACCGTTGTTGCCGTCGCGACCGCGGCGGTGACGACCGCCTCGAGCGCCTCGCCGCGAAGCTCCTCGATATCGTAACGGTCCTTGAGCACGCACCCGAGGGTCTCTTCGACGAGCTGCGGGTCGAGCCGATCGCGGTGCAGGGTGGTGAGGGCGCGGGCCCAGTCGAGGGTCTCGGAGATGCCCGGCGGTTTCATCAAGCGCTGCTTGCGCAGCTCGTGCATGAAGGCGGCGATCTGGGTGGCGAGATGCTCGTCGGCCTCGGGAACCTTCGTGCGCAGGATCTCGATTTCCTTCTCGAGGCTCGGGTGCTCGATGTACAGGTAGAGGCAGCGGCGGCGCAGCGCGTCACCGAGCTCGCGTGTCCGGTTCGACGTCAACACGACGAACGGCCGATGCGTTGCCGAGATCGTGCCGAGCTCCGGGATGGTGACCTGGAAATCGGAGAGCACCTCGAGCAGAAAGGCCTCGAACCCCTCATCGGCTCTGTCGATCTCGTCGATCAGCAGTACCGGCGCGGCGTCGGGTCGGGTGATGGCGCGCAGCAGCGGGCGCTCGAGCAGGTAGTCGCGCCCGAAGATGATCTCCTCGAGCTGCTCGGGTTGCTCGCGCCGCTCGGGTTGCATGTGCTGCTCGGAAGCGATGCGCAGCCGCAGTAGCTGCTTCTGGTAGTTCCACTCGTACAGCGAGGTGTTCACGTCGAGCCCTTCGTAGCACTGCAGGCGGATGAGCTCGGTGTCCATGTGTTGTGCGAGGACCTTGGCGATCTCGGTCTTGCCGACGCCCGCCGCGCCTTCGATGAGCAGCGGCTTGGGCATCGTCTCGGCGAGATAGACGGCAGTAGCGATCGAAGGCTCGGCGATGTAGCCGAGCTCGCGCATGGCGTCCTGCAGCTCCTGGACCTCAGCCTTCATCGATTGCCTCTTCTGAGTTGCCGTTCGAGACCGTCGGTGCGGGCGAGCTGCCGTCTCCTTCTGAAGCGCCGGCCGCCGCATCGATCGTGGCACGAACGCTGGCGAAGTCGTCCGGCGTATTGATGTCGGCGAGTGCTTCGATCGGCCACTCGAGCGCCTGGGCCTCGTCGCGATGGCGCCGCACCACCTCGCGGCCGCAGCGCTGCTGCATCACCCGCAGCTCGCCGAACAAGGTCCGGTCATACAGCATCGGCGGCGCCGGGACCCCACCACCGTAGCGTGAGATCACCAGC
>JADFNY010000068.1 GCA_022563115.1 Acidobacteriota bacterium
CCCCGGCTCCCGGGGGCCTTAACGTTTTTCGGGCCCTTTTCGGGGGGGGTGGGCCCCCCCTCTCCCCCCCCCCCCCCCCCCCCCCCGAAACTCTGGCCCGATCAGCGGCGACTTCTGGAGTTGTTGCGACTCACGGCTTTCCTCGACGTTTATGGAAGCCGGAGAGAGGCTCTGGGCAGCATCGCTACCGCCACCCAGGCGATAGGCTGCAGCATGTGATCGGCCCGCCGGTCCCTTGACAGGCGACGCTCGATAACTACACTGTAGGTAACTAACTACCTACACTGTAGTTTTCGAATCCGTGGAGTCATGCCGTGGCTGGATGATCGTTGCCTGGGCTCCCTGCAGAACATCGCAAGATCATCATCCTGACGAGGGGAACGGAACATGAAGCAACATCTCGGTGAATTCGAGCAGCTCTTGCTGTTCGCTCTCCTCGAGCTCGACGACGATGCCCACGGTGTTGCGATCCGGCAGGCGATCGAGGCGAAAACGGGCCGCTTGGTGTCTCCCGGAGCGATCTACACGGCGCTCGAACGGCTCGCCGCCCGTGGCTTTGTAAGCGCCGAAATCGGCGACAGCGCGCCGGCCCGCGGCGGCCGGCGTCGGAAGCTCTATCGGATCGAGCCGTCGGGCGCCGAGACGCTACAGCGCTCGTTCACCACGCTCAACAAGATGGCCGCCGGCCTGGCGCCGAAGCTGGCCGGTGTTGTCGACCGTGCCTCGCGCCACGGGGGGTGATCGATGAGCACCCGAACGGCCGGGCCCGGCCTCGCCCAGAAGCCTTCTCCCGGTGTGAGTTTGCCGCGCCTGGCGCGGTTGCTGGCCTCGACCCTAATCCGCGACCCGTCGGTGGAGTTCATCGTCGGTGATCTCGACGAGGCGTATGTGCAGGAGCGGGCGGCGGGCAAGCGCGGCGCGCGACTGCGGTACTGGCGGCTGGCGTTGGCGTCGATCTGGTCGCGATCCGGAAGCACTGGAGGCGGCGGTCGCCGGCCGCAAGATAGCCCCTCGCCGCGACGCGGCGGCTCCGTAGGCTTCCTCCACGATGTGCGCTTCGCCGCTCGCATCTTGCGCAAGAGCCCGGGGTTCACCGCCATCGCGATCCTGACGCTGGCGTTGGGCATCGGCGCCAACACCGCCGTGTTCAGCGTTCTGAACGGCGTCCTGCTGCGCCCCCTACCAGTCGTCTCCGTCGGCCGCGGTTCGCCGTTCAGCAATGACGATCATGAAGAACCAGGTAATGGTCCGCTGGCACTACATCCGAAGGCAACCCGCAATCCCGCCCACAGGTCACCGCCCGAGAGTGTGGGATCATCTCGGCATCGTGCAGTCCTCGATTCTCATCAAGGTGACAACCGCAAGACCGATCCGACACGTGACCCTGCTGATCGTGGGGTTGCTCGTCGTGGGGACAGGCGCTTCATCGAGCGAAGGCGCCCGGGCCGCGACGCTCGGCCTCGTGCACCAGGCCCCGGCCCCGGTCAAGACGGCGCCGGAGCTCATCGTCGAACGCCTCTCGCTCGACCGCTTCAAGGACAACGTCAGCCAACTCGCCGGGTTCGGCAATCGGTACTGGCGTAGCGACGGAAACCGGCGGGCGAGAGACTGGATCCAGGGGCAGCTCGAATCGTTCGGCTACGCCGTCGAGCGGCATGAGATCCGCATCGCCGCGCCCCTCGACCAGCTCCTGACGACCGGCGAAGATTCCGTCTACGCGACCAAGATCGGGACGACCCGCCCGCACCAGATGTACATCGTGTCGGCGCACATGGACAGCTTCAACACGCAGAGCCCCGACAACACTTTTGCGCCGGGCGCCGACGACGACGGCTCGGGGACGTCACTGGTGCTGGAGATCGCCCGTGTTCTCGCATCGGCCGACATCGAAACCGACGTCAGCGTGCGCTTCATCTTCTGGAACGCCGAGGAGATCGGCCTCGTCGGTTCGCGTACCTACGTCCGGGACCGGTCGGCGCTGCAGGGACTCGAGGATCCGCCGGGTTCCGGCGACTTTCCCGAGCCGGTGTGGCTGGGGGTCATTCAGCACGACATGATCCTGTTCGATCACGGTCTTCCCGATCCGCAAACGGGCCTGGTCGCCGACCGGCAGATCGCCGGCGCCGACGTCGACATCGAGTACGACGCCGCCAACACCAGCGGCGGCGCCGCGATCGCCCTGGCTAGCAGTCTGCTGGACGCCAACTCCAAGTACGCTCCGCTGTACCCCGCAGAGGTGGGCCAGTTCATGTGCTGTACGGACTCGGTCCCGTTCGCGCCGTTCGTAGCCGCGATCAGCATTCGCGAGAACGAACGCCGGGCGGAGATCGGCCGCGGGGCGAATCCTCACTGGCACAAGAGCAGCGACGTCTTTGCCACCTATCGCGACGAGGATTTCCGGCTAGGTTTCACCGCGGTGCAGATGACCGCTGGCGCGATCGCCGAGCTGGCGGGGGCGCGAGTACCCGGCCAGTAGAGTCCGAGGACAAGAAACGCCAGCGCGCCGTGGTGGTTCGTTAGCGTCAGATGCAAAACAACGCCAGTGGGCGCGTGGTGGCCGGACGCGTCAGAAGCCGAACAGAGCGAGCACGCGCAGGTTGTGCACGGGTTGGTCGATTTCGTCGGTCGAGAGACGCAGGTACTTGTAGCCGGCACGCAGCCCGAACCTGCGGTGTGGCCAGACGTCGACACCTGCCCCGACGACCAGCGAGACGCCGTCGTGCTCCTCCTGAAGGGTCCGGCGGGAGAGCTCGTCGCCATCGAAGAGAAGGACGAGGGTGCGGCTCTGCACCGCGCGCCAGAAGCCGACGCCGATCATTCCGGTAACCCGGACGGTCCCACCGAGCGGCCAAGACGGCGCCGCGTACAACTCCGACACGCTCGGATCGAACACACCGTCCCGCAGCTCGTTGGTGAAGTTGCGGAAGCCATCGACGTCGAACGACTGCTCGAGCTCGATGCGCGACAGCCGCTCGTGCGCCACGCCGGCGCTCAACCAGCGGGTGATCGCCACCTCCCCGGCGAACGTCAGGTCAACGCCCGAGTCGCGCAGCTCGAAACCCGTCGTCGTCTGCCCGTCCTCATCGAGCGGCGCGGCGTTCGTGAAGCGTGACCACTCGACGCCGACCGCAACGACAAAGCGCGGCGGGCTCTCCTGCGCCCACACCGGAGCGGCGGGCAGCAACAGAGCGATGAAGGCGAATCGGAGCATCCCTTAACGATACCGCCACAATGCTCCCACCGACGTGCTGCCGCCGCCACAACCGTCCTCTGGCGGGCTTGCCGGATCGCGCCGCATTGCCCAGGACCGGCGCCTACTTGAAACGCGCCTTCATGTCAGTCGCGCCGCAGCGCATCGACGACGTCCACCTTGCTCGGTGGTGTTATCGCCGGACCTCGACCACCAACGACACGTCCTGGCGCCGGAACAAGCAGATACCGTTGACGTCCTCGCACACGTAGTAGAGGGCGTAGCCGGGGAGCTCGTAGTGACCGCTCGCATCGGCGGGCGCCTTGATCTCGAGCTCGAGTGTGCGGGTCTCGGTGCTGACCGTTTCGGGCGGGTTGGGCACGGTGATGGCGCGCCGGTCGAGCTGCCAACCGTCGGGAACCTCGACCCAGAAGATCAGGTCGTCGACTTCGTTGTTCCAGTGCGCCTTGATCGATTCGTTGGGAACGAACGAGACGTGGACACGGGTGCTGGCACCGGGCTCGATGGCGCTCGGGACGACGGTAGCTTCGACGTTCACGAACTCGCCGTTGTCACGGAAGATACGGCCGTCCATCTCCGGGGGCTCGAGGGTGTCCTCGTCGGCGGTGAAGGCGCGCTGCGGCTGGGCGAACTCGGCGCCGCCGGGCTCGATGACGAGGGGTGACGGCTCCGCGCCGCGCTCGGTGATCTCGCGGCGCGCCGTGGCGACCCAGTCGTAGAAGGAGTAGGGCTTCGCCAGGCGCGGGCCGTACTGCTGGATGCGGCGACGCCAGATGTAGTTGTTGGGATCGACGCTCAGGGCGCGCTCCCAGTAGTGCACGGCGCGCTGAAAGTCCCCGGGTCGGGCGGTGTCGGAATCGTAGCGCCAGCGATAGGCGACGCCGGTGCGAAACAAGGTGTAGCCGTGATCGGAATCGGCGTCTACAGCACGCTCGAAGGCGGCGATCACGGCGTCGGGATCATCAGTTTCTTCCCACAGGTAGGCCGATACGGCTCTGGCAGCGAGCTTGCTCATATCCGGAAGCGCGTCATCGGGCGCGGCGTTCGGCGGGTCGAACGCGGCATCGATGAAGTTGGTGCGCAGTTCGTCGAGCTGGTCGCGCGGTGGCTGGATCTGCCGGATGACGCCGTGCTCGTCGATCAACAGCGTCATCGGCACGACGGTGGTCTCGAGCAGGTCGAGCGAGTCGACCAGGATCGGCCAGCCCATCTCCTTCCACTGCATGAAGAGGCGGGCGCGGTCGGGATGCTGCTCCTGGATGATGCCGACCATCTGCAGGTCACCGGCGTCCTGCCACCCCTTGGTCGCTTCGTGCCACCCGGGCACGTGCACGCGGCAGCCCGCTCACCAGGAGGCGAAGACGTGGAGCATCACCTTGTGGCCGCGGAAGTCCGACAGCCGCGTCGGGGAGCCGTCCTCGAGTGACGGAAAGGCGAGGTCGGGGAAGAGGTCGCCTTCGGCGAACGGGGAGGCGAGGCGTTGGGGCGCAGTTTCACTCGCGGAGGGCACGGCCAGGTATGAAGAAGGCATGGGCTCGCTGCCGCCCATCGGGATCATCAACGCGACCACGCTCACCATGACGAAGGCACGGGATAAGAGCATGCCGCAAGCGTGACCCACGGCGAGGAAAAAGTCCACGGGGGCCGGCGTTGGCGAAATCACTCGTTCAGCCGACCAGCTGGTTGCGTGTCCACAGCGCCGGGAAGCGGGTGGGCGGTCGACATCCCACCATTCGCTGACCCCGTGGAGAATACGAGGGGAGCCCATGCACCGCCTGAGACGAGGCGCTAGGGTTGGGCTCGCCGCCCATAGCCGCACCACGGGGGCAGGAAAGCCGTCAACGCTCCGCCACGGAGCTGAATCGAAGGAGATACAAGATGGCCAGGAATATCGGCGCCGTTCTGGCGGGGTTCCTCGTTGTGGTCGTGGTGGTTGCGGGGTTGCAGTACGCCGGATCGATGTTCTATCCGCCGCCTGAGGGGCTCGACCCGTTCGACCCAGCGGATGCCGAAGCCTTCGTGGGGTACTTGGCGGACATGCCGCTGGCGAGCTGGGTGTGGGTGTTCGGTTCTGAGATCCTCGGAGCCTTCCTCGGCGCGCTGGCCGCCGGCCGGATCGCAAACAGTCATCGTTCTTGGTTCGCCGCCGGCATTGTCGCGCTGGCGGTCGCCGGGAGCATCAACAACTGGGTGAGCTTCAGCCATCCGACCTGGTTCATGGTCGGCCAGCCCGTCGCCTACCTGCTGGTGTTCCTCATGGTCACATGGCTCCTGAGACGCCCG
This sequence comes from Acidobacteriota bacterium, assembly GCA_022563115.1. Lineage (GTDB taxonomy): Bacteria > Acidobacteriota > UBA890 > UBA890 > UBA890 > UBA890. The sequence continues at coordinate 5,495 of JADFNY010000068.1, forward strand.
GGGCAGCAAGACTCCTGATTCCCTCGTTCCAGGGCCGAGGCGGCGCTGCGCGGGATCACGCTCAAGGACTACGTCGGCGAGGCAATCCGGGCTTCGCTCGGCGCGGCGAACGCCAAACGAAGCGGTCATGGCGCCTGCCGTCATCGGCTCGTGACGCCCTGGCCGACCTTCCGGGCGCTCACAATCACCTGATTGTCGATGACCTGCAAAGCAGTTGCTCGCCCATCTTGGACATCAAACGCGATCCGTACCGCCGGTGAGCCCGATGGGTAGAACTCGCTCTCAGACACCGCAAACATGCGCCGGCCGAACGGCTGGCCGGCCCGCTTCACCGACAGGACCTCGCGGTTCTCGGCGACCTCGAGGTAGTCGTTGCTGCCGGACCCGAAGGTGTAGTCGCCGACGAATTGCCGGCGCTGCTCGGCGCTCATCTCGATGGTTTCCGGGCCGCTGGGATCAGCGTCGCCGAGGTTTTCGAGATACTCGTACACACCGGCGGCCGGCTCGCCGCCGTTGCGGGCGTGGGCCAGCAAAGTGATCCCGTGCGGGCCGGGGATCCCCTGGATGCCGGGCTGTGCGGCAACGAAGGCGCGCACGACGTCGAGTTGGCCCATCATCGCGGCCGAGAAGATGTTGGGCCGGGCGCCGTGGGCGATCAGCACGTCGACGATGTCGCGGCGCCCCATGTGGGAGGCGGCGCCAAGGGCCGCCTCCCAGTCACCGAAGGCCCAGTCGATCGAGGCGCGCGATAGCGCCGGGTGGGCGGTGACCAGCTCGGCAACTGTGTCGACATCGGTATGCGCGGCGAGAACAACGGCGCGCACGAGCGCGGGATCGGTGCTCGGGAACGACGGCCATACGTCGCTGGTCGAACCATCTTCGCCGTAGCCGGCGCTTTGGCTCATTGCGAAATTGCCCGCGCCGAACGAATTGCCGACCAACGGCAGTGAGCGGTAGGCGAGGGCCAAGCCGCTGGTCATCAAGACGGTACGGCGATCCAACGTCGTCATGTGGTGATTCTCCGGGTTCGTGAAGGAGCGCGGCTGAATTCTGCTCCCCGATAGCGCCGGTTTCCAGCGCCCGCCACTAAGAAAAAGCTGAGGAAAATCGAAGCGCCCACAAGTGCCTTGTCCACAACGTCTTGCGACGATTCCTCCGGGGCTCAGCAGAGTCTTATTTGCGGCCGCTCATTGCTCTAGCAGGGTGCCGGAAAATCCCCGAGCATCTCTCAGCACCCTGCTAGGCTTGGGAAACGAGACGCTGGCAGGGCGCCAGGAGGACAATCGTGATCTTTCGCTTCGACGAACACAGTTTCGATCCCGACACCGGAGAACTATCCGGCCCCAGTGGCTCACATCGCCTGCAGCCGAAGCCGGCGCAGCTTCTCGCCATGCTGTTGGGCGCCGGCGGCAACCTCGTCGAGCGCGACGCGATCCGTGCGGAGCTTTGGCCGCGCACGAACGTTGATTTCGACTCTGGTTTGAACACGTGCACGCGCCAGATTCGCGCCGCGTTTGCCGAAAGCGGCGGCAATCCGGAGTGGGTCGAGACGCTTCCCAAGCGCGGCCATCGGTTCACGGTGGCCGTCGAGGAGGGGTCCGACACTCCGACCCGCCCGACCGCGGTGGAGATGCGAGCGCTGGACGGTGGCGGCGGCGCGACCGGATCGGCGGGTCTCTCGAGCACCCAGTACGTCGGGCTGGCGGTGGTGATCGTGGCGATGATCGCGGCGGCGGTCCTCGGATGGGTGCTCGCCGGCCTGCCGGCCGATGGGGCGTTGAACCGCGCCCGCCTGGCCATCCTGCCGTTCAACGACCCGGATTCGGAGCAGATCGCCGACTTCAACCGCGCCCTGGCCGCGGCCTTCGTCGTCGCACTGACCAACGCCGACCCGGAGAACATCGCGGTCGTCGGACCGGCGACAACGGGCCAAATGCTCTTGGCGGGGCTGACGCCGGGGGAGATCGGCGAGCGGACCAACGCTGATTTCATCCTGTTGGGAGGGCATCGGGAGTCCGACCACCTGACGTTCGTCGAGGTCCTCGTGGCACCGGGATTGGAACACCTCTTCGCCCAGCGCTTCGAGCTCGACGAGAGCCGACCGGCCCACGCGCCGCCCGAGGTGGTCGCTGCCATCACGGAAGCCATCAACGGGGCCGGGGAAGCGCCCGGTGAGGGCCAAAATTAGACTTCTGTAAAGGATCGGCCGGCGGTACCCGGTCGATTTTTCTCGCCTCGCTGTTCGGCCATTGGCCCCTCCCGTGCGTCGTACTAGGGAGCGCCCCAGCCCTCGCAATCTGGCCCCTGGAGGTTCAGCCCTTGCAAACTCAGAGTTTTCGCAGCCTGACGACCGGCGCGCTCGCGCTGACCGCAACCCTCGTCCTCGGCGCCTGCGGCGGCGCCCCAAACGGCAACGACGCCGAAGAGGCAGCCTCGGCGAACGGCGAGTACGTGGTCGAACGCAGCACCGCCGATGGCATCGAGACCGTCCGCACCATTTCCGGCTCCCGTTGGGGCGGCGACGGCCAGCTGGTCGAGGAGCTTTCGATCGGCGAAGAAATCGGTGACGAAGTTTACCTGTTCGGCCAAATCACCGCGGCTTGGGCGACGGAGGACCGCATCTACGTCGTCGATTCGCAAGTACCAACCGTTCGCGCCTTCGATCACGCGGGCAACTACCTGTTCGATATCGGCAGCCCGGGCCAGGGCCCCGGCGAGTACGGCCAGCCGCTGGGCATCGCTGTAGCCGACGACGGTCGCATCATGGTGACCGACCTTCAGGGCGGGCGATTGAACGTCTTCGACGCCGACGGCTCCCCGCTCGACGACTGGTCGCTGGGCTCGCCGCAAGCGGCGATGGGCCTCGAGATGACGTACGACGGCGCGCTGTTCACCCGGATCATCGAAATGCCCGACCGGAACCAGATGATGAGCGGCAGGTTCGAAGTACGCACGGGCATGCAGGCAGTTGGACCGGACGGCCTCGAGGGCGATCCCGTGTTTCCGCCGCCGAGCGACTATGAACGGCCGACCACATCGGTCGAATTGGGAGGAAACAGGATGCAGATGGCGATCCTGCCCTTCACCCCGGACTACGAGTGGGTGTTGACGCCCGGCGGCGACATGGTGGTCGGCGTCGGCAACGAGTACCGCTTCGAGATCCACGCCGCCGACGGTCGCGTCATGGCGGTGGAGAAGTACTGGGACCCGGTTCCCGTTGATCCCGGTGAGTTGCATTTCCGCACCGAGATGGCAGCCAACAACTTCAGGGCCATGTCACCCGATTTCAGCATTCCCGAGAGCGAGATTCCAGACCACAAGCCGGCCTTCACGCGGTTCCGCGCCGATCGCTCCGGACGCGTATGGGTCATCCGCCAGGGGCCGAGCCGCCCCGATCCGGATTGCACCGAGATGGGCGGTGGTGGCGGCGGCGTATCGATCATGATGACCATTGGCGGCGGTGGCGGTGGCGGCCGCGAGGTTCGCGTCAGTACCGGCGGCCTCGGCGGGCCCGAGAACGAATACGACGGCGAGTGCTGGGCCAACACCTACATGTTCGATGTCTTCGAGCTCGCCAGCGGCGAGTTTCTCGGCACCGTCCCGGCGCCCGAGGCCGGTTTCAACATCCCGCTGTTTGTCGCCGGCGACACGGTACTCGCCGCCGTGACCGACGGGATGGGGATCACGCGGCTGAAAAAGTATCGCCTGATCACCGGCTGAGCCGCCGGCGCCCCGAATTCATCCCTGGAGCCCAGGGCGCCGGTCCCGGTAGAATCCGGGGCCATGAAAAACGACGCCCTGCTGTTTCGCCCCGTGGTGGCCCGGCGCAGGCTGCCGGCTGCCGTTCTCCTGCTCACCTTGTCGTTGCTGGTTTCGATCGCCGCGCCGACGTTCGCGGCGCCGCAACGCGGCGGACGGGGTGGTCGCCCGGTCACGACCCCAGCCGGTTCGATAGAGCGCCTGCGTGGCGCGTTAGTAGGAATTGCGCAGCGTTTCTCCGGCGACGTCGGTGTGTACGTGCACCACATCGAGAGCGGCATGGCGACGGGGGTTGACGAAGACACGCCCTACGGGATGGCAAGTACCTACAAGGTGCCGATCCTGGTTGAACTGATGAGCCGCGTCGACGCCGGCGACCTGAGCTTCGACGACCGCATCGCGGTGCAGGCCGAGGACCAGCACATCGGCAGCGGGCTGATTTCGACACTGTGGGCGCCGGGCATCGAGATGTCGCTGCGCAACGTCGCCACGTTCATGATCATCCTCTCGGACAACTCGGCGACCGACATCCTCATCGACCGCCTCGGCACCGATCGGATCACCGCCCGGATGCGAGCGTTAGGATTCCAGAACATCCACGTCGACCGCACGACCCTCGAGCTCATCCTCGACTACCAGGGTGTGCCATACGAGCCGGTCGCCAACGCCACCCTGCAGGAAATCAACCAGCATAGCCGCGGCAATCGCCCGGATCCGGTCGATATCCCGGCCGTTCGCGAGGCCTTTTATGACCTCGACAAAGACAAGGCCTCGGCTCGCGAAATGACCGAGCTGCTGGTGATGATCGCCGAGGGTACTGCCGTCAGCCGCGAGTCCTCCAACCTGATCATGGAAATCCTCTCCCGCACCCAAACCGGTGCCCATCGCCTCCGCGGCCTCCTGCCGCCCGGCTACCGCATCTCCCACAAGACCGGCACCATCGGTCGCATCGTCAACGACGTCGGCGTCATCACGATGCCGGGTGATCTGGGCAGCTTCGCGATCAGCGTCTTTACGCTCAGCGACGAACCCGACACCGAGGGCGGTGAGCGCATCATCGCCGAGATGGCCCGTACCACCTACGACTTCTTCCTGTTCAACGCCCCGGCGGGTGGAGCTCGCCGATGAAACACACAACCCGAATGAGATCGTAACGACCCGGCTCGACCTCTATTCCGCTCGCATGGTCAGCAGCGGATCAACCGTGGCGGCCCGCCGTGCCGGGATGAAGCTCGCGAAGGCTGCCACGGCGAGCAAGATCAGCGCGGTGCCGACGAGCGACACCGGATCGGTGGGGCTGATCTCGAACAGCTGTCCGCTCAAGAAACGTCCCAGGCCGAACGCCATCGCCAAGCCGACGAGCAGGCCCATGCTCACCGTCGCCATGGACTCCCGGAACACCATGCCCATGACGCCGCTCGGGGCGGCGCCCAGGGTGATGCGGATCCCTATCTCGCGTGTGCGCAAGGCGACCGTGTAGGCAACGACGCCGTAGATGCCCAGCGCAGCGAGCAAGAGGGCCATGGCCGCGAAAGCACCGAGAACTTGGGCGAGAAAGCGCCTGTCGCCGAGCGATCGCGTGACGAGCTCTGTCATCGTTCGGAACTGGACGGGCACATCGGAATCGAGGTCACGTGCCGTCTGGCGCAACATCCCGGTGAGGTTTCTCGGACCGACCTGCCCGGCGCGCACGATGATCGACGCCACGCGGGCCCGATCAGCCCGCTGCCGATAGGAAAAGAAGAGCGTCGGGTATGACTCCAGCGTCAGGTCGCGCTGGCGGATGTTGCTCACCACGCCGACGACAGTTGCCCAGGCGTCCGGCTGATCCCAGTAACTGTCCATTCCGCCGCCCGTAGCGCGCTTGCCGATCGGGTCCTCGCCCGGCCAGGCGAGCTCGGCGAGCGCCTCGTTTACCAACACGACGTGGGCGGTGTCGGCGTTGTCCTGCGCCTCGAAGAGGCGCCCTTGGATCAGCGGGATCTGCAAGGCATCGAAGTAGCCCGCGTCTGCGACCTGGTAGGCGGCGGTGACGAACGGCTGCGGGCCGTCATCGACGCTGATGCGACCGTTCGACACATAGCCAGCCAGGGGTGCGACAACCACCATACCGGCGCTTTCGACGCCGGGAAGTGCGCGAACGCTCGCGAGCAAGGCTTCGTAGTAGGCAATCCGCGCCGTGACCGCCGCGAACTTGCCCGCCGGCAAGGCGACATTCATCGTCAGCACCCCGCTCGACTCGAACCCGGCATCGACCTTGGCGACCTGCCAGAAGCTGCGTATCAGCAAGCCGGCGCCGGTAAGCAGCAGCAGGGCGAGCGCGACTTCGCCGATGACCAGGGCGCGCCACGGACCGCGACTCCGGGCGATGCTCACGCTCCTGCCGCCGCCACGCAACTGTCCGCTCAGGTCGCCCTCCGACACCCGCAATGCCGGGAAGAGGCCGAACAGGATCGCCGCCCCCACCGAGACGAGTACGGTGAATCCGGCGACCGTCGGATGCAGGCCGATTTCTGCCATTCGCGGCAAATCTGAGGGCAGCATCGCAGGCAACGCGCGTATCAGACCGTAGGCGAGCAGCAGTCCGCCGGCGGCTCCGAACAACGCTAGCAGGAGGCTCTCCGTAAACAGTCGGCGCACGATTCGGCCTCGGTCAGCGCCAAGGGCACGGAGCACAGCAAGCTCGTTGGCGCGAGCGCTGCCCCTGGCCAACAAGGTGCTGGCAAGGTTTGTGCAGCCGACGAGCACTACCATGGCGGAGGCGGCTAGCAACATGAACAGTGGTCCCTTTACCGGGCCGGAGATCTCGCTGCGCAGCGGGATCACCAGAGCTCGCTGCGGGATGTACTCCTCGGGCTCGGTGCCGGCGTCGAAGCGCGAGGTGATCAGGCTGAGATCTTCTTGCGCTTGTTCG
>JADFNY010000399.1 GCA_022563115.1 Acidobacteriota bacterium
GCGGGTTCGGGCCGCGAGCGCGCTGAGTCTGTGGGGCGATCCGGCGGCCGGTTGGCAGTTTGGAACCGTCTGACGGGCGACCTGACCCTGTACGGGCCCACCTTCACGGGTCGCGCCTCGACCGGCCCGCGTTGGGCGGGGGGACGATCGGATCGTCTACGCGACTCCTGTCGCCTCACCGTCGGTGCTCGAGAGAGCGCGGGTCGAAGTCGTGCGAAGCACGGATCGCATCATTCCCGGTGACGCGGTTTTCACCCGCGCAGACGAGTCCGGAATCGCCATGATCGATCTGTCCGACGGCGCGCTGCTGGAGCTGGTCGAAGCGGTCGTCCTGCGTCAGTTCAGCGTTGCCCCCGGGCGCGACTTCATGATCTACACGAGGCCGTCGGTCGCGACGTTGGGGATCATCGGGGGCGAGGTCAACGAGACCTACCTGGTGTCGTTGGCCGATTTCCGGACGCTGAAGATCGGCGAGGCGGGGGAGCGCTTTACTTGGTCGCACGACGGCTCGCGGCTGGTGAGGCGAACCGGGCAAGGCCTGATCGCGTTCGCGGTCACGCAGGACTTGGCGTTTCCCGGCGCCGACGCGTCGCCGAACTCCGGGCGGCTCGGCGATCCAGATGCGTACCTCGGGAACGTACGGATTCCCCTGGGCAGCTTGACCTGGTCGCCCGACGGCACAAAGTTCGCCACCCTCACCGCCGATCGCTCGATCCGCGACCCTGAAGTGGAGCCGGGACGGCCGGGGATGTACTCGATTGACCGGCCATACGCGGACGTTTACGTGGTCGACGTCGCCAGCGGCGCCGCGTTCAATGTGTCCGCCGGATTCGAAGATAGTGTCAGCAGCCCGATGTGGAGCCCCGACGGCAAGTCGCTGGTGTTCCGCACGATCCACAACCAGACGTACGACGAGACGATCTATCGCTACACGATCGAGACCGGGGCCCTCAATGTGGTCACTCGGGGCGAGGAGTCGTACGACAACGTCCACGCCGGGAATGAACACGTCGTCCTGAGGATTCAATCGGCGACGACGGCGCCGGACCTGTGGCGCATCGACGGCGACGGCGACCGCCACCGCCTCACCGACCTGAACCCCCAGCTGCGCGGGTTCGAGCTCAGCAAACCGTCACTCTTCGACTTCGAGAACGCCGACGGCGAGCGCATGGGCGCGCTCCTGTATCTTCCGCCGGAGTCGGCCGGTCTACCCGGCTTGATTACCCACATCTACGAGAAGCTCACCCCCGAGGTGCACCGCTTCAACCCGCGCGAACAGATGTTCGTCAGCCACGGCTACGCGGTGCTGATGCCCAACGTGAAGATCAAGGTCGGGCAGCCGGGAACGTCGTACGTCAACAACGTCGTGCCGGCGGTCGAGATGGTCCAGCAGTCGGCACTCACCAACGGCAAGGCATGCCTCTGGGGCGGCAGCTTCGGCGCCTACGGCGTCGCGTTCGTCATCACGCAAACCGACATCTTCGACTGTGCCGTCTCCCGCGCCACCCCGCCCGACCTGTTCCGCAACTGGGCCTCTGGCCGCGATCGTGACAGCAACAACATCGAGTCCGGCCAGGCGCGCATGGGCGGCAATCCGTTCGAGATCCAGGAACGCTACATCGAGCAGTCGCCGTTCTTCCACCTCGACAAGGTCACGACGCCCGTGCTCATCACCCACGGGGTGAAGGACGCCACCATTCTCTTCGGCGAGGGAGAGATGATGTTCTACGCCCTGCGCCGGCTCGGCAAGACGGCTGAGTTCGTCATCTACAACGAAGGCGACCACAGCCTGTCGCGGCACTCGCGTCAGGACACCATCGATGTGAATCGGCGGATGCTCGAGTGGTTCGAGAGGTACTTGAGGTAGCCAGCACCGATGAACCTTGTGCACAAGTGGTTTTGTCGATCACGCCGATGGCAGACGGCGCTCGAAAACGGTCTGCCTTGGGTGATCGATGGCATCGATCTGGGTGACCCTCTTCTCGAGGTGGGGCCGGGACCAGGGCTGGCGACAGGGATCCTGCGCCGTGACCACCCGCGCATGATCTCGGTCGAGATCGACGGTAACCTGGCGATCGAGTCGAAACGGCTGGTCGGTCAGGGGGTGCGTGTCCTTCGGGGCGACGGCACCCGCCTGCCGTTCTGCGAAGGAGCCTTCTCCGGAGCCGTTTGCTTCACGATGTTGCACCATGTTCCTTCGGAGCGACTGCAGGACCAACTGCTGCGCGAAGTGCACCGGGTTTTGCGCCCCGGCGGCGTGTTTGCCGGAAGCGACAGCCGTTGGAGCCGCCTGTTCGGGCTGTTGCACATGTTCGACACCATGGTTGTCGTCGATCCGGACGGTTTCGGTGAGCGGCTCGAGAGCGCTGGCTTCGGAGACGTACACGTAGACAAGATCGAAGGCGCCTTTCGCTTTCGGGGGACACGGGTCCCATGACGGTCACGACGCAGGTTGGCCGTTTTCGTTGGCACGCGGTGACGATCGGGTTGGTCTCGGCACTGCTTTTCGGAGCTTCGATACCGGCGAGCAAGGGGCTTCTCGACTACCTGACCCCGTTTCAGCTCGCCGGGCTGTTGTATCTCGGTGGGGCGGCGGGCGTCTTGTCGCTTGCGGCCCGATCGCCACGAGCAGGCCGGTCGATGATCGGCGCCGACCGCCGCACGCGTGGCTTGTTGGCGGGAGCGATCCTGCTCGGAGGCTTCGCCGGCCCGGTGTTGTTGCTGTTCGGTTTGCGGATGGCTCTGGCCGGATCGGTTTCACTCATCCTGAACCTGGAAATGGCGGCCACCGCGTGTCTGGGCATCCTGCTCTTCCGCGAGCACTTGCCGCGCCGCGGGCTGCTGGCGGTGGCCGGCATCGTGGGCGCCGGGATCCTGATCTCACTGGCTAGCGGCTGGCCCGGGGTCGCCGCGGGGTTGCTGGTCAGCCTGGCATGCGTTTGCTGGGCCCTCGACAATCACTTCACGGCGCTGATCGACGGCATCACCCCGGCCCAGAGCACTCTCTGGAAAGGGGCGGTGGCCGGCACGGCGAACTTGGCGATCGGGCTCTATTTGGCGCCGCTCACTGCCTCCTGGACCCATGTTTCGGTGGCCCTCGCCGTCGGCGCCCTTGCGTACGGAATCAGCATCACCTTCTACATTTCATCGGCGCAACAGCTCGGCGCGACGCGCGCCCAGGGAATCTTCGCGACCGCCCCGTTCATCGGGGCGGGCGTGGCGTT
>JADFNY010000069.1 GCA_022563115.1 Acidobacteriota bacterium
ATACGCTGTCGCACCGGCCCAGCCTGGCGATGGCATTGTTCATCGGCGGCGGAAACATCGGCTTCTCGCTCGGCCCGGCGTTGGTCACCGCGTCCTACGCCTTCTGGGGCTGGGACGGGCTCTGGCGGATCGGGATCCCGGGAATCATCGCATCGTTGCTGCTGGCACCGACGGCGCCGGCGCCGGTGCAGCGGCCGCACCATGAGCGCGGCAGCGTGTGGAACGCTCTCCGGCGGCGTTGGAAGTCGTTGTTGACGATGTACGTCTTCGTCGTCGTGCGCGGCATCGTGCAGCTGATCTTCGTCACCTTCCTGCCGCTCTACTTGATCGACTCCGGGATGAGTAACCTCCGTGTCGGCGCCGCTCTGAGCGTCTTTCTGGCCAGCGGATCGATCGGCAGCCTCGCCGGCGGCGTGCTCGCCGAACGGGTAGGGGAGCGCGCCATCATCCGCCTGTCGATGGTCGGCTCCCTACCGCTGTTTCTCGGCGCTTTCATGCTGGAATCGTTGGCGGTGCGCCTGGCGGTGTTGAGCGCCGCGCTTTTCGTCTTGCTTCTCTCGAACCCCTTGACCATCGTGCTGGCGCAATCCTGGGTCCCGAAGCATCGCAGCACGGTATCCGCCCTGCTGATGGGCTTCGCCTGGGGCGTCGGCGGGATGCTTGCCCCACTGTTCGGCCGTGTTGCCGACATCTACGGGCCCGGCCCGGCGCTGGCCGCCGTCGCCGGCCTTCCCCTCCTCGGCGCCGTGCTGGCCTGGGCCCTGCCCGGCCGGGCGGCGTAGCGCCGGGCCTCGCGCAACGGCAGCCGCGGGAGTTCTTCAACACCCTACTAGAAGGCGCCACCGCCACCGCCGCAGAACCCACCGGCGGAGAAACCGCCGCCCCCGGAAAAACCGCTGCTGCCGCTCGAGCAGCGGGGCGCCGTCGCCATGGCGCTGCCGACGTCACCCGACACCACGCTCATCCGCTGTGCGAAGAATGCCGGCGAGAAGTGCGGGTGGTGCGCCGGGCGACGACTTCCTCGAGCGTCTTTTTCTCATGACCGGCGTAGCCCTTGACCGTCGCGACCAGCGCCGGGACCAGGTCATGGCGGCGCTTCAACTGGGCGTCGATGTCAGAGAAGGCCTGATGCGATCTCTGCCGCAACTTGATGAAGCCGTTGTAGACGACGACCACCCAGCCGATCACCGCCGCGGTGACGATCAGCGCCGGAATCATGGCTTCTGCGCCCCCCAGGTGGGTTCGAGCTCGACGCCGAGGCCGTCGGCGACGCGGTTGACAAAAGCGTAGTAGGACGCCACCACGACGATGTCGTGGATGGCGAGGTCGTCGAATCCGTGCGACCGCAGGGCCTCGATGTCGGCCGCCTCCATCCGCTGCGGGGTTCGCGTCAGCTTGGCGGCGAAATCGAGCATCATGCGGTCCCCGGCATCAAGCTCCGCTTTGCGATAATCGCTCGACAGCGACGCGACCAGCCCGTCATCCTTTGTCAGTCGTCGGAGACCCTCCGCGTGGTGGGCCCGTCAGTAGTGACACTCGTTGAGCACCGAGACGACCACCGCGATCATCTCGCGCTGCGCCCGCGACAGCGGCGAACGGCGCTTCATCGCCGTAATGTAGAGCTCGAAGTGGTCGACCAGGAGTTGGGGGTGCAGGCCGTGGATCCGCAGGATGTGGTCGACGCTGCCGTCGGGCTCGGCAACCCGGTGGTAGATCTCGGCGAGGTCGCCGTCGGCGTCTTCGGGGAGAATTTCCCTAATCCAGGCCACTTGCTTCCCCTTCCTTCTTCCCGCCGCCCCCTCTTTTTTCTATGTCCCGCCAACCGCCCCCGACCTGTTGCTGCCTAGGGCCGCTCCCGGCCCGCTAGGCGCAGCACACAGCTTCCTCAGGAAACGCCCGTCTCGCTGAGCGTCGTGAGGAACTCGTGGTTATCCTTCGTCTGCCCGATGCGCTTGATCAGCAGCTCCATGGCCTCGTCCGGTCGCACCGCGGCGAGCGCCTTGCGCAGCATCCAGACCCGCTTGAGCTCGTCCTTGTCCAGCAGAAGCTCTTCCTTGCGGGTACCGGAGCGGTTGATGTCGATGGCCGGGAAGATGCGCTTGTCGGCAAGCTTGCGCTCGAGAACGACCTCGGAGTTTCCGGTGCCCTTGAACTCCTCGAAGATAACCTCATCCATGCGGCTGCCGGTTTCGACGAGCGCGGTGGCGACGATCGTCAAGCTGCCGCCCTCCTCGATGTTGCGCGCCGAGCCGAAGAACTTCTTCGGCTTTTCCAGCGCGTTGGCATCGACCCCACCGGTGAGGACGCGGCCCGAGGACGGCGTCACGGTATTGTGGGCGCGGGCCAGGCGGGTGAGCGAATCCAGCAGGATAATGACGTCGACGCCGTGCTCGACCAGCCGCCGGGCCTTCTGCATGACGATCTCACCGACCGCCACGTGACGCGTCGCCGGCTCGTCAAAGGTCGAGGCGACGACCTCGCCGGCCACCGTGCGCTGCATGTCGGTGACCTCCTCCGGGCGCTCGTCGATGAGCAGCACGATGACGTAGGCCTCCGGGTGGTTGGCCTCGAGCGAGCGGGCGATGCTCTGCAGCAACAGTGTCTTGCCGGCCCGGGGCGGTGACACAATGATGGCGCGCTGGCCGAAGCCGAGGGGTGTGAGCAGGTCCAGGACACGGGCTGCGACGTCGTCCTTGCCGAGCTCCAAGTGGATCCGACGGTCCGGATGCAGCGGCGTCAGGTTCTTGAAACGGATGCGCTGCTGGGCCACGTCGGGGGGATCGAAGTTGATGGCATCCACACGAACCATGGCGAAGTACTTCTCGCCGCTCTTCGGTTTCCGGATCGTGCCCGAAAGCGTGTCTCCGGTCCGCAGGGCAAACTTGCGAATCTGCGACGGAGATACGTAGACGTCGTCGGGGCCCGGCAGATAGGAGAACGCCGGCGCCCGCAGGAAGCCGTAGCCGTCGGGAAGCACTTCCAACACGCCTTCCGTGTACAGGAAGCCGTTGTCGGTGGCCTGGACCTTGAGAATCGCGAAGACCAAGTTCTGCTGGGAGAGGTCGGTGGCGGCCTCGGCGAGGCCGACCTCCTGGGCGATCTCGAGGAGCTCCGCCGGACGCAATTCGATGAGCTCGGAAACGGTATGAAGACTTTGGAGGGCCGCATCCGGCTCCTCGTCGACCATCATCTCCGGACCGCGGTGCTGTTCTCGACGTTGATCGTTGGGGGTGCGGCTGCCGCGACGGCCGCGACGGCGACGTGGACGACGCCTGCGCTCGTTCATTGGAAACAGGCCTGGGTCAGGGAAAACGAGAGGTGCATGGGACACAGAGTTTGCCGGACTCAAGATTGGAAAGGAGGGTCCAGCCGCGCGCGAGAAAGTGAGAAAGCGCGCTACCCGTCGACATTGTGTTCAGCAGGTGCCTAACCTGTCAAGACCCTAGCAAAGCGTGGTGCAAGTATGGTGGCTCTGGTGGCTCTGGCAAGTGGGACTGCGCAGGGTCCTGAACGACTCCCAGGCGTGTCGTTGCGGGCACCCGGTGGCGGATCAACGACGCCCGCCACCTCTGAGCACCAGCACCTTGACCACGTACGATGCCACCGCGTTGATCTGATCTTCGGAGAGGACATCGGAAAACGGCGTCATCGCGGTGTCGTCGATGCCGTTGGCTACCACCGCCGCGATCGCCTCTACCGTTCCCTCGCTTGCGTGCTCCCACTGCGCCGCGGTGAAGTCGCGCGGCTTCGGATCCAGGAAACGAGCCGCGGAGCCATCACCTCTGCCTTCCTGCCCGTGGCACGAGGCGCACTGCTGTGTGTACACCGTGCGGCCGCGCTCGAGCAGCTCGGCATCCTGCTCCTGGACGGCAGCCAGGCCGGCGGATACCACGAAAGCAAAGCCCACCGCGATGGCGAAGACGGTGAGGACTCGGGCGAAGCGGGGTAGGGAAACGGGGCTATGTCGGCGGGGCATTCGGTTCTCCGTGCAGATTGTCGGTGATGCTCGCGAGTTTCTTTGAACGGTAGATGCGGCGCCGATTATATACGCTCAGCGCTCGGCGCCTGCCGAGCGCCGCAAGCGTTGCGCGAGGCGGGCCGCGGTTTGCAGGAAGGCGCGGTCTGCGGTGTCGGCATCTCCGGCGTCGGATCCGGGATCCGTCGATGCCGGGATCACCACCGCGAACGGCTCCAGTTGGCGGTGGGCCGGGTCGGTGGTCAGCTTCCAGATAGTGAATCCACGCAGGGTAGGGAAGGCGCCCTGCTCGACGACGCGGTCCAGCGCCTCGAGCGCGCGGACGCGTTCGAAGGGGTCGTCGGGCGCGGTCGCCCAATGAACGCAGGTCAACGACGGGGGCGCCGCAGATCCAGCGGGTGGCGCGGTTTCCAGGACCTCGACCCGATGATACGAAAACGGCCGCACCGTGCTGGCGGCTTTGCGTGTCCAGCCGAGCTCGAAGAACATCACCGGCAGGACGCGGCCGGGGCCTCCATGACGATTGGCCAGCTCGTTGAGCTCGCCGGCGATGCGCAGCCAGCTCGCAGTGAGAACCTCTTCGAGCCGCTCCGTCTCCAGGCCGCGCAGGCTCAAGGAGAAGTACGCGGTGGCGCCGACGACGTCGAGCGCGTCCCAAAAACCGACCTCCTGCACCTGGTCGAAGTTGGCGGCGTAACTCAGCGGTCCGCCGTAGACGGTGCGAACGTTGGCGATGAGCTCGCGCCAATACCTCTCGTAGGTTGCCCTACGCGCGTTGAGGCGGTCGAGGTCGACGTCCTCGGGGCGCGAGGCGCCGGTGATGTGCTGCGTCCAGGCGCGATCGGCAGCCTCCTGGGCGCGGAGGTACTCGTCGAGCGTCTCGTAGCCACCGCCATCGACGAATCGGAGATCGGATGTGAGGTCTTCCGGGGGGATAGTGGCGGCGCAGCCGACGAGCCGCTCACGCACCGCTGCGGTTTTCTCCGGGTCGAGGAAATAGGCGTACAGGCCGGGTACTTCGTCGACCGGGACGGTCGATGTCAGCGAGTTGAGCTCGCTACCGAGGACGAGCAGATCGACGTCTTCGGCGGCAGCCAGCGCCGCGGCCCAGAGAGCGAACTCCCGATAGTTGCGAAACCAGGTCGGGACGTCGCCGTCGTCGAGCCAGATCATGCCGTGCCAGTAGTGCCGGTTCGACGCCAAACCTTGCTCAAGCGCGACGCGGAGCACGAGGGTGACACCGAGGCCGGCGGCCTTGGCGGTGCGGATCTCTCCGATCACGGCGTCTGCGTCGTCGGGAACCATCAGCTCGGGTGAGTCCCAGGCCTGCTGGCGGGCGTACAGCGTTACCTGGACGGCGTCGAGACCCTGGGCGCGGAGCGCCTCGATCCAGACTTGGTGGTCGGGCTCGTTGACGTGGATGGCGCCCGAGAGGGCCGGGACCGGCGTTTCGTCGGTCAGAACGCTACACCCGGCCGTCCAGAAGGCCAGGAGCGCCGCCGTAAGGCTCGACATGCGAGCCCGGGGCTCCCGTGGGGTTAACCGGGGTGTTCGGTCGTCAGAGGGCGAATTCGGGAGATATGTAAAAGTTTCCATAAGAATCATTATCCCGAACATCGGGTTGGACCTACCGTCGGGCACGCCCGTGCTCAGCGGCCCGAAGGCACCAGAAGTTGCTGCCCTATCCAGATCATCGTCCGGCTCCCCATGTTGTTGGCCCCCTGGATCGCCCGAATCGAGGTGCCGTATCGATGGGCGATGATCGTCAGGTTTTCGCCGCGCCGCACGGTGTGCGCCGTGAACTGCGGCTCCGGCGGCTTCACCACGATGTCGATGACGGTGCCGGGAGCCGGCAGCTGCTCGTCCCACAGCTGGTTGTCACGAATGAGCCGCCAGGCGGAGGTCCGGAACATCGCCGCGACATCGTCGATCGATTCACCGGCCGCGACGGTATGCTGGACGATCTCGAGCTCCTCGGGCGGCTCGTCATCGTAGGGATCCTGCTCCGATTCCCAGACCAACGGCAGGCGTAGCTCCATGCCCGGCGGTAGCGTCTGCAGGCGCCACAATCCGTTCTCATCGCGCAGCGCATCGAGCCCCACATCGAACGCGAAACCTATGCTGAAGTAGTTGTCGCCGATACGACTGCGGTAGTAGATGGCGTCGCCGTCCATTCGGTACAGGTCGTCGCGCGGCTCCTCCGGGTAGGCAATCAGATAGCCGGGCTCGAGGTCTCGAATGGCGATGTATGGGTTGAACAGACGCAACTGGACCAGCGGGATGCCGAGGCGACGTGAGACCATCCACCAATCGTCGCCCTCGCGGGCAACCTCGAGCGACAGGCGGCTGGCGTGGCGGCGGATGGGCTCCTCATAGAGCTTGAGCACCATCCGATAGTGCCCTACCCCGATGACGTACTGGAGGGACTCCAAGCGCATGGGGCGGCTGCGTCCGACCGCCGCCGGGCCGCCGTTGTAGCCGGCCAGTGCGTAGTCCTCGCGGTCGAAGCGATCGACGAGTTGGGCGAGGTACTTGATGCCGGCCTCGATATTGTCGTCGACGCCGAGGGCTCGTTGTGTCGCCGGCATCACCTGGAAGTAGCCCTCCGCCCCAGCCCACGAGGTCAGCGCCGGATTGCCGCCCGACTCATAGAGGCAAACGGCACGCGCCAGGTCGTAATCGAGCCCGTAGGTCGCCGCGTGGGTGCCGATGCGATCCTCGATCTCCATGACCTTGCGATAGAGACCGAGGAAACCGGGAGACAGATCCTCCAGCTCCAGAGATGCCGGATCGAGAGCGCTGACCGCCGATTGCTGCGCCGCCGTCGGCACTGTCCACAAGAAAACCGCCACCAGCGCGACGGCTGCGAATCGCCCCCTACCCCAACCGATAAACATCAGCATCTCCATGCTTGAAGCCCACTTCTCCTAGCCCTTTTATAGCAATCTCCCGGGCTTCCCCGCAAGCCATCGGCGCAGCGGCGACGCGGCCCCGCCAGAGCCCGAGATACCGGTTGCATGCATCCCCGGCGCGGGATAAAGTGCGGCGATCGCGGGGGTCCCCCCGTCCACCCCGCCCCAAGCCCACGAGCCAGAACCCTCTTCCTCTCGGTATGCGTTTGACGGTCTTGATATCGCGTGGAGTGGCCGGCGCGACCGCCGCGGCACTGCTCGTTTCGATGCTCGGGCTGGCGATCATCGCCGCCATCGGGCTCCCCGAACGCCCCACCGACCCGGTTTCTGTCTCCGGCGTCACAGCGGCACGGCTCGTGCCGCCACTGCCGGCGCCGTGGCCCCTGTCTCTCGCCGAGCACGCGGCTCGCACCGTCGAGGGTGAGTTCCACCGCGGTGACACCTTCGCCAGCGTGCTTCGGAGCGCCGGTGTCTCGGCAACCCTGATCGACCAACTAGCGCGCGCCGTCCAACCCGACTTCAATGTCAAGCGCATTCGCTCCGGTCGCCCCTACAAGATCTACTTCGCGGCACATGACGAGCTGCTGCTGTTTCGCTACCAGCCGGACAGGCAACGGGCGATTCTGGTGGCCGAAGGGCGTCGTGGCTGGGGCGCCACCGAGATCGTCGTTCCCTACGACATTCGCCCGCGGTTCATCCATGCCGTTATCCGCGGCAGCCTCGAGGGCGCCCTCGCCGCCACCTGGATGGGTCGCAGCGATGCCATCCGCTTGTCCCACAAGCTCGCCGGGATCTTCGCGTGGGACATCGACTTCGCCGCCGATCTGCGCGTCAACGACACCGTCGACGTGGTCGTCGAGCAACGGTTTCTCGAGGGCGGGTTCGTCGGCTTCGGCGATGTACTGGCCGCCGAGCTGCGCATTGCCGGTCGCACCTACAATGCGGTCCGCTACGTGCGGCCGGGAACGGCGATCGCTTATTTCACCCCGACCGGGGAATCGCTACAGCGCGCCTTTCTCCGCTCTCCGGTCGACTTCACACGCATTTCCTCCCGCTTCTCGTACCGGCGGATGCACCCCGTTCTCAACGTCGTCAGAGCGCACCGCGGCGTCGACTACGTCGCCCCCGCCGGCACGCCGGTGCATGCTACGGCCACCGGAACCGTGACCTATGTCGGGCGTAACGCGCAGGCCGGCAACCACGTCAAGATCCGGCACGGCGGCTCCTACACCAGCTGGTATTTGCACCTCTCGCGTCCCGCCGACGGACTCGAGGTCGGTGACAAGGTCGAGCAGGGCGAGGTCCTCGGTTACGTCGGCCGCACCGGATTGGCGACCAGCAATCATCTGCACTACCAGCTCGAGCAAGGCGGCACCTTCGTGGATCCGCTGAGCATCGATTTCCCCGCCAACGCACCCTTGCCCAGCGAGCAGATGGCCGAATTCGCCCTGCAGCGAGGCGTCTGGATCTCGCGGTTGCGCGAGGGACAGATCGAGCGCCCCGTCGTCCTCGCTGGGAGCGGCGAGTAAGTTCCGTCGGCCGGATTCAGCCGAGCGCCGGCGGATTCAACCGAACGCCGCCCGATTCAGCCGAACGCCGTGGTAGGTCCTCAGGCAGTGACGCCGCGCCTCCCACGGCGCTCCGCGGAGGGGTATGATCAACAGAACGACGACGAGCACCATTCCCTTCATGGTGCGTTGGCTGCTGGCGCCTTTCGTCAACGACATGCCGCGCGAGCAGCTCACCGACCTGCTGCAGACCACCCGCCAAGCGCTGGTTAACGACTAGCAGGGTGCTGAGAAACTCCCGGGGGTACCGCGAATGGATCTTGTGGCCGCCGCGCCGGCGCCGTCCGGACTCGCCACCATGATGCCGATGGTCGCGGTGATCGGCAACGGCGACGCCGACGCCGATCGTGACCGGATGGCCGAGGAGGCCGGGGCCGCGATCGCCCGCGCCGGATACGGCCTCGTCTGCGGTGGGCTCGGCGGCGTCATGGCAGCCGCTAGCCGCGGTGCCCACTCGGTGACCAACGGCGCCGGGCCGCCCATTGTCGCCATCCTTCCAGGCACCGACAAGGCGGCGGCGAACCCCTACGCCGACGTCACCATCCCCACCGGCTTGGGCTACGCCCGCAACCTACTCGTCATCCTGGCCGCGGACGCGGTCGTCGCGATCGGCGGGCAGAGCGGCACGCTCAGCGAGATCGCCCACGCCTGGCAGCTCGGCAAGCCCTTGTGCGCCCTGTCGGGCACACCGGGATGGGCGGCACGGCTGGCCGGAGAGGCGTTGGATGAAAAGCGGTCTGACCGGATCGTCGAGGTGCGCTCGATCGACGAGCTCGAAGCCTGGCTGAAGGCGACTCTAGCAGGGCGCTGAAGAACTCCCCGGGGTGCTGAGAAGCTCCCTGCTAACCACGTAGCGACTCGACCGCTGCGGTCAGCGGGCCGATGATCTCCGTCAGGTCGGCGACGATCCCGTAGTCGGCATACTCGAAAATCGGCGCCCGCGGGTCGTTGTTGATCGCCACGATCACATCGCTGTTGCGCATGCCGACGACGTGCTGGATCGCTCCCGAGATCCCGAGCGCCAGGTACAAGCGCGGGCGTACGGTCTTGCCCGACGAGCCTACCTGCAAGCCGCGGGGCAGCCAGCCTTGATCGACGATGGGCCGCGACGCCGCCAGAACACCGCCGAAGGCCTTGGCGAGCGCCCGAACGAGCTCCAGGTTCTCCTCGCTGCCCACTCCCCTGCCAGCGGCTACGATGATCTCCGCCTCGGTGATGTCTCCCGCGACAACCTCGGCTTCGTCGAACCCACGCACCGTCCAGCGAATCGCATCGGCGTCGATGGCGGCGTCGAGCGTCTCCACCTCGGCCGTCGTCCCAGCCGGTTCCGGGGCGATGAACGCACCTCGCTGGCAGGTGGCGAGTTGCGGCCCCGGCTTGGTGCTGCGTTGGGTGGCGACCAACTTGCGCCGGTACACGAGACGCCGGCCCAGGAGACCGTCGCTCCACTCCATATCGACGCAATCGCTGATCAAGCCGGCTCCGAGCTTGCTCGCCAGAACCGGCGCTAGGTCGCGACCGAGGAAGTGCGAGTGCAAGGTGAGGATCGCCGCCGGTTGACGCTCCTGCGCCAGCGGCACGATCGCCTGGGCGTAGCCATCGGGAGTGAAATCGGCCAGCGCCGGGGCGCTCAAGCTAATGACGCGGTCGGCGTGCGCCGCCACCTGGTCGACGAGCGCCGCCGCGTCGGCGGCGCATACGATCGCGACGGCCACCCCCTCGAGCTTTCGGGCTGCCGCGAACAGCTGCAGCGAGTCGGGGTCCACACGGCCGGCGCGGTGCTCCACAATGCACCACACTTCGCGACTCACAGCACCTTCTCCTTCTCGCGCAGCAGCGTGACGAGCTCGCCGACGACGGCGTCGGGGCCGCCCTCGAGCATGTGGGCGCGCTCGCGCGGCGGCGGATAGGAGAGCTCGATGGTTTCGACCAGGTGCTCGGTGTCGACGCCGAGCTCGGAGAGCTCGACGCGAACGAGCTCCTTGCGCTTGGCCGCCATGATGCCCTTGAGGCTGGGGTAGCGGGGCTCGTTGAGGCCCGTCTGGATGGTCAGAAGCGCCGGCAGCCGGACATCGACGTCGACGAAGTTGCCGGCTTCGAGCTCGCGGCGGACGTTCAGAACACCGTCGTCGCCGACCGCAACACCGATGACCATCGTCACCGCGGCGTAGCCTAGCAGCTCCGCCACCAGCACTCCGACCTGCGAGGTCCCGAGATCGTCGCTCTCTACGCCCGCCAGCACGAGATCCGGCTGCAGGCGCCGGAGCGTCGCCGCCAGCACCTCGGCGCTCGACGCGGCATCGTCGAGGAAGTCTTCCGCCGGCACGAAGACGGCATCGGTGGCGCCCATCGCCAGCCCCTTGCGAAGGCTCTGGACCGCTTCCTCCGGGCCGACGCTAACCACGGTTACCTCGGCTTCGTTGGCCTCGGCCAGGCGGATGGCCTCCTCCACCGCGTACAGGTCGTAGTCGTTGAGCTGGTAGCAAAAGTCATGGCGCCGCACCCGTCCGTCGTCGTCGAGCTCGATGCGCGACTCCGGCTCCACCACGGCTTTCATCAGTACAGCGATGCGCACGGGTACCTTCCGTCGGGAGGGGGTGTAAAAGGTTGCTGCCGGATGGAGTTTAGCAGCCTCGCACTTCCAGCCGCTGCCGACGGCGACGCAGGGCGCGCTCGTGGAGCGCTTTCTCGTCGTCGGTCTCGGGCACCACCGCCGGTACCTCGACCGGAACTCCATCCTCCAGGGCGACGAACACCAATCGGGCCGTTGTCGTGTGCGAGCCCTCACCGGTGACCGGATTCTCGCCCCGCACATCGACCCTCACCTCCATCGAGGTACGGCCGACGCAGGTGACCACCGCGTCGAGCAGCACCATGTGGCCGGTGGGAATCGGGGCATGGAACACGACATCGTCGATCGCCGCGGTGACGACCATGCGGCGCGCGTGGCGCATCGCCGACATCGCCCCCGCAAGATCGATCCAATGCATCAGCCGGCCGCCGCTCAGCGTCCCATGTGGGTTCGTATCGTTCGGCATCACCAGCTCGGACGTGTGCACGAACGACGCACCCATCGGCCGCGGCAGGATTGCGTTTTCCGCCATCGGTCAGACCTGCACTTCCATGAGGTCGTGGGCGACCTCAACCCGAGAAAACAACGAGCCCGCTTCGTCGAGAAGCGGGCGGGGATCATGGTAACGCGCCGACACGTGGATGAGCAGGAGGCGGCCGGCGCCGGCCCTCGCCGCCATCTCCGCCGCCTGGCGCGCGGTGCTGTGCCCTCGTCGCCGGGCCTCCAGGGAGAGCTCCTCGGTGAAGGTCGAATCACAGATAAAGAGATCGGCGCCGCGCGCCAGCTCGACGGCGGCCTCACACGGCCTGGTGTCGACGCAATAAGCCAGCGTGCTTCCCGGGCGCGGGGAACCCAATACTTGGGACGGTTCGACGACCGTACCGTCGTCTAGCTCGACCGTTTCGCCGCGCTGCAAGCGTCCAAACAGGGGGCCCTCCGGGACGCCCAGGCGGCGCGCCGCCTCGACATTGAAGCGTCCCACCCGATCGGCCTCCTCGATGCGAAACCCGAGGGTGGCGATCC
>JADFNY010000400.1 GCA_022563115.1 Acidobacteriota bacterium
CCCCGATCGCGGCAGCGACAGCGCGCGGCGCACCAACACCGTCCTGGGCTTGACCGCCCGACTTTCGGGCCTGATCCCGGCGGGCGCCACGGAGCTGACCCTGCAGGCGTCGCGCGCCTTTCCGCCACTGCACCCCACCTTCGTCGACCTCAGGACGCGAACCGTGTCCCCGCAAGCGCCCGACGAGTTGCTGCGCTTCGAGGAGCCGGTGACTGGCGCGGCACCCACAACCGGCGCGGATCCCGCATCCGGTGGGAATCCCGAATCAGATGCAGATTCGCTGCTTGCCGACCGCTTGGGAGACCTCGTCACCATGCGCCAGATCCTCGAGCGCGGCGATCGGTCCGACCCCTACCCTCTCGATCGTCCGCCGCCCGAGCCGAGCCGGCTCGACGTTGTCGGCCAATACTTGCATCTCGGATTCGAGCACATCGTGCCGCTCGGCCTCGACCATATCCTGTTCGTCCTCGGCCTCTTCCTGCTCAACACTTCATGGCGGCCACTGCTCGCCCAGGTCACCGCGTTCACCGCCGCGCACACCCTGGCGCTGGGACTATCCACCTACGGGGTCGTCGGCCTGTCGCCATCAGTCGTCGAGCCGTTGATCGCCCTGTCAATCGCCTGGGTGGCGTTCGAGAACGTCGTCACCGACGAGCTCAAACCCTGGCGCCCGGCGGTCGTTTTCGGTTTCGGCCTCTTGCACGGCCTCGGCTTTGCCGGGGTGTTGGCTCGGCTCGGGTTGCCGCGTGGCGAATTCCTGACCGCTTTGTTGAGCTTCAACGCCGGCGTCGAGCTCGGCCAGCTGGCGGTCATCCTGATCGCTTTTGTGGCCCTGGGCACCTTTCGAGGGCGCCGTTGGTACCGCTCCCGCGTCACGGTCCCGCTCTCCATCGCCATCGGCTTGATCGGTTTCTACTGGGCCGTCGAGCGGGTCTTTGGGGCCTGGTAAACTCCCCGCGCAGCCCCGATGACTCCCCGCGAGAACCCGAGAGAGTATTCGCATGCCCGAGCTAGCTGTTTCCCTACCGCGGCGTCCGCTGGCAACGGCGGCGGCGCTCGTCCTGGCGCTGGTCGGCACCGCCTGTGCCGGCGGCCCGTCCGAGGAGTGGTCGAGCTGGCGCGGTCCGAACGACACCGGCGAATCATCCGCCGTCAATCTCGTGTCCGACTGGTCGGTCGACGGTGACAACCTGATCTGGCAGCAGCCCTTCACTGGCCGCTCGACGCCCGCCGTGTTCGACGGGCGGGTGTGCACCAACGGCCGCCAGGGCGACGGCATGACCGAGCAAGCGATCGTCGCCTGCTGGGACGCCGGCGACGGCACGCCGCTGTGGGAACGAACCTTCAATGTCTACCACACCACCGTACCGTTCTCTCGGGTCGGCTGGGCCAGCGTCACCGGCGACCCCGAAACCGGCTACTTGTACCACCACGGCGTCGACGGCCTGCTGATCGCGCTGGACCGCGACGGCAACACCGTTTGGGAATGGCGGTTGGGTGAGGACTCGGGCCGTGCCTCGGGTTACGGCGGCCGCACGCAGAGCCCGGTCATCGACGGCGACCAGCTCATCCTCAGCAACATGGGGGCGAACTGGGGCGAGCACGGCGCACCCCGGCATCGTTTTTGGTCGTTCGACAAGCTCACCGGCGACGTGCTGTGGATCTCGCTGCCGGGCAACCGGCCGTGGGCTGACGCCAACACCCAGGGCACCCCGGTGGTCGCCGAGATCGGCGATCGTCGGCTGCTGATTGCCGGCGGCGCCGACGGCTGGATCTACGCCATGGACGTCGGCACCGGGGACCTCGTATGGGAGTTCGAGCTCAGCAAGCGCGGCATCAACGTGACGCCGGTCGTCGTCGGCACAACCGTCTACGTCGCCCACAGCGAGGAAAACATCGACAACGCCAGCATGGGCCGCGTCGTGGCGATCGATGGAACCGGCTCCGGCAACATCACCAGCAGCGGCGAGATCTGGCACGTCGACGCCCTCGGGATCGGTTTTGCTTCACCCCTCTACCACGACGGCGTCCTGTACGTCGTCGACAACTCGTCGACCCTGATCGCACTCGACGCCGGGACGGGCGCGGAACTGGAGCAGCTCGACGTCGGCACGGTCGGCAAGAGCTCGCCGGTGTGGGCCGACGGCAAGATCTACTACACCGAGGTCAACGGCCGCGTCTACATCTTGGGGCTCGGAACCGACGGCGCCACAATCGTCCATACCGAGGAAATCCGCATGCCGGGCGAGGAACGCCACGCGGAGATCTACGGCTCCCCGGCGATCGCCTACGGGCGTATCTACATCAGCACGGAGGCCGGTATCTTCTGCATCGGCGATCCGGCGTCGTCGTTCAGCGGCGAGGGCTTCCCCGTCGATTACACCATCGCGGCGGGGTCCGGGGAGCCCACCCGGCTGCAGCTCGTGCCGGCCGAGCTCATCGCCACCGCCGGCGAAGAGGTTTCCTTCGAGGTCAGGGCGTTCGACGCCAACGGCAATCCGCTCGGGACCCAGGACGGCGCCTCGTGGCTTCTCGACGGCCTCAGCGGCACGATGGATGGCGCTGGCACGTTTCGGCCCGCCGCGGGCGAGAACCAGGCCGGCAAGGTCACGGCCGAGCTTGGAGGCCTGAGCGCCGAAGCCCGGGTACGCGCCTTCGCCCCGCTGCCCTGGGACATGAACTTCGAGTCGGGGCAGAAGCCCGATTGGTGGATGGGCGGCGGCCGGTTCCAGGTGCAGGAGATGGATGGCGGAATGGTGCTCGCCAAGAGTCGCTCGCCGGTGGGGCTCAACCGCCACGTCGTCTACATGGGCCCTTCGTCGATGACCGGCTACACGGTTCGAGCCGACTTCATGGGTGCCCGCCGGCGACGCACCCGCCCCGACCTCGGCCTCATCAACGGCGGCTACACACTCGACCTGCAGGGGGGCTACAACCGGCTCGAGGTGCGCGCCTGGGCGGCGCAGCTACGCATGATGCAGCGGGTTCCCTTCGAGTGGCGCGAGGACACGTGGTACACGATGAAGCTGCGGGTCGACGTCGAGGCCGATCGTACCCTCGTGCGCGGCAAGGTGTGGGAGCGTGGCACCGAGGAGCCCGAGGAATGGACGATCAGCGCTGAAGATCCCATGAGAATCACCGGCGGAAGCCCGGGAATCTACGGCTACTCGCCGGTAGACATCTTC
>JADFNY010000401.1 GCA_022563115.1 Acidobacteriota bacterium
AAGACGGGTAAGCTATGCATGCGGCCAGCTTCGAAACCCAGGAACATACCGTTTGAGCGAAACGCGATTCATCAGCGACGCGGGGGGCGTGCGCCAGCTCGCGCAGGACCTCGGTGATGAGCCGGTCATCGCCCTGGACACCGAGTTTCTCACCGAGCGTTCCTACTATCCGCGCCTGTGCCTGATCCAGATCGGCACACCGCGGCTGCTGGCCACCGTTGATCCGTTCGCCTGTGACGATCTCTCGCCGCTCGCCGAGCTGCTCGCCGGCCCGATCGTCCTGCTGCTCCACGCCGGAGCGCAGGACCTCGCCATCCTACGGCGGCGGCTCGGACACCTGCCCGAAAACGTGTTCGATACGCAAATCGCCGCCGCCTTCCTCGGTTTCGGGCACTCGATCAGCTACGCGCGCCTGGTCGAATCGTGCTGCGCGGTGAAGCTCAAGCGATCCCGCGCCTTCACCGATTGGGCCCGGCGCCCGCTTGACGACGACCAGTTGCGGTACGCGCTTGACGACGTTCGCTACTTGGAGCCGATCTACGAGCGGTTGTCGAAGGAAATGCACAAGCGCGGCCGGCTGGCGTGGGTCGAAGAAGAGTTCCGTTTGGCGCGTGAACTGGCGCTGCACGACCCCGATCCGCGCCAACAGTGGCGTCGGCTGTCGGGGATGCGGGCGACGCGCCGACGCGAGCTATCGGTGCTGCGCGAGTTGGCGGCCTGGCGCGAGGAAGAAGCGAGACGCCGTGACCGGCCGCGCCAGCACATCGTCCCCGACCGCGTTCTGCTCGAGATCGGCCGCAGCACGCCGCGGCGCGTCGCCGAGCTCGAGGGCATGCGCGGGCTTCACCCACGCGAGCACAAGCGATCCGGCGCGGCGATTATCACCGCGGTCGAGGCCGGCCTGGCGG
Organism: Acidobacteriota bacterium; assembly: GCA_022563115.1. Taxonomy (GTDB): domain Bacteria; phylum Acidobacteriota; class UBA890; order UBA890; family UBA890; genus UBA890. Next base: position 909 of record JADFNY010000401.1, read on the forward strand.
CCCCCGAGGATTCGATGCCGCCGGCCCGCCGGCGTTCGCGTCTCGATGCCGATCCCGACGTCGGGGTCGCGGCGGTGCTCGCCGACACCTACATGAAGATGCGGGCGCGCGAGCTCGACCTGGCGCCGCAACTGCTTGCCAATCGCAAGGACCTCGAGTCGATCATCCGGCTGATGGCCGAGAACGGCGGCGCTCCGCCCGCAGCGAGCAACCACACTCGGGGCGAGCCGGCGATCCGGCTTCTCCACGGCTGGCGCCGCGAAGTGGCCGGCGACGACGTCATGCGGTTGTTGGCGGGACGCATCGCCCTGCGCGTGAAGGTGCGCAAGGGTGGTGTCGACCTGGTTATCGAAGATCAGGAGGTTCCCTCGCCGGACCGCGACGGTCCTCCCTCCTGATCTTCTCTAGCCGCTCAGCCGCTGCTTCCGCCCGAGGAGCTTCCGCCCGAGGAGCCGGACCTGCGGAAGCCGTTTCGGCTCACCGAGCCGCGGCTGGACGAGCCCGAGCTCGATCCGATACCGGCGCCGCTAACCGAACCGCTCGGGCGCCCGTCGCGTCCGAAGGCGTCGCGTCCGAAGGCCCGCCGCACGACGCTGATGCCGTTGTTGCTGCTCGGCTGGGTTCGCGGCCGCTCGGTCACGGTCACGTAGCCGCGATCGCGGATGACCTTGCCGCCGTAGAGGCTGCCGGTGGGTGGGACCGAGGGGGTGACGGTGATAGCGCCCCCGCCCCCGCCGCCGCCGTAGTACGGCTGGTAGTAGCCGTAGTAAGGCGAACGGTAGTCACATCCCGGCCCGTACGGGCCGTATATGGGGCCGTAGTAGGGACCCCAGCACGATCCCGCGTAGTACCCGTAATAGGGGGTCGTCGCGTAACCGCGGTAGCCACCGTACCCGGCGTAACCGCCGCCGCCGCCGGAAGATCGGCCGCTGTCGACGACGAACTGGTCAGGATACGAGATCGCGACCATCAGGTCGATGACCCGCTCTTCGACCCCCGCTTCGACGAGCCGGATGAGCACCGCGCTGTCGAGGGCGAACAGCGAGTTGCTCTCGAGGATGGCGGCTTCGACGATCTCGACCGGCGCTCGCTCGGAGGCCTCGAGGACGTCGTCGACGTCGAGCGGGCCGGAGGCCGCAGCGCGAGTCGTAGCGGCGCGGGCCGCCAGGCCCAGTTCGAGCGGCGTGAACCCGAGCTCGAGGGTTTCCGCGTCGGCTAGCCGCTCATATTGCCGGACGAGGAGCTCGCGATGGTCGCCGCCGTCGAGTGAGATCGACTGCAGCTCGATCCAGCGATTGCCCTCGACCAACATGCTGAGACCCACGAGGGAACGCTCGATCTCGTTGGCGCACGCAGCCGTCACCGAGCTGTACAGGCGGTGGCCGTCCGCCGACCAGGTCGCCGTTTGCGTGCCGCGGCAGTCGGTTTCGGGAAGCACCCGCTCCTGACCGTCGGCGACGACGGTGTTCTGGGCGATCACCTGGCTGTCCATGTGGGTCGTCAGGTTGACCCCCAGGCCATCGAGCCGCGGGGCCACGCAGACCACACGGCGCCCGGTGTCTTCGATCTGCCGGTGGTCGACCGCGTCGGCGGTCAGCTCCCAGCAGCCGAGCCACGGCAGCCAGCGGGGCTCGAGCAGGTCAGCCTGGGTCCCGCCGCCGGCGACCATTACCGACTGCGATGCGGCCGGCGCCGGCAGCGAAACCGCCAGTGCGACCGAGAGTGTCAAAGCGATGGCGAAGATTCTTCCAGAGGAACACATCGCGTTATCTCCTGTCTTGTCGGACATCAGAAACGGAACGAGGCACCGACCATGCCGCGGAACCCGGCCAGATCGATGGGCTCGAAGTCGACGAACGCCGGCGCCAACTGTCCTTCCGCCCAGCTGTAACGGGCCTCGAACTCGAGCACGAAGCGGGGCGAGAGGGCCCAGTCGACGCCGCCGAACGCGTGCACGATCGGTTCCCATCCCTGGGTGAGGAAGTGGTCGGTGAAGATGGTGAAATCGGTAAAGTCGACGAAGTCGCCGAACTGATCGTAGCGCCACCAGGTGATGCCGCCGCCGACACCGATATAGGGCACGACGCTCTTGGGCACCCAGGCGTAGCGGCCGATACTGCGGCCACGCTCCACCAGAGTGAAACGCACGCTCGCGGTGATGGGCGCCTGGCGCAATCGTGTCTGCTGGGTGATCGGGGCGCCGAACTCGTCGATGAAGTCGCGCATCTCGGATGCCGGCGAGCTGCTGCTGTACTCGAATCCGATGACGACGTCGA
>JADFNY010000070.1 GCA_022563115.1 Acidobacteriota bacterium
GTGAGGGTACTTCTTGGCGACGGCCCGGAACCACGCGAGGTACGTGTGGGCGTGATTCGCTTGCAGCCCGTAGCGGCGATATGCGTCGTCGACGAGGCCGGACGACAGCAACACTTCCTCACACACCCGCGCAATGGCAAGGGGGCTGTCGTTGAGCCCGCGGTTCTCCTCGGCGTAGCGGAGCCCTTCCGCCGTCCTCCCCATGGCCGCGAGGGCCTTCACCCCGTACTGGCGGTAGTCCCACGTGTTGTATGGCGCCATCTCGAGCAGCTCGAGGAGCTCCTGGTAGCGCTCGGCAGCGAGCAACGTGCCCAGGCAGTTGGTCGTCCCCTTGAAGAACCCACGCAGGTTCGGGTCCGGGCTCCACGCCATCTTGCAGGTCCCGATGAGCCGGTCGGCCCAGCGCGATGCGAGTTCCTTCGAAGCGCAGAGCTCGCCCCAGTAGTCGCCGAGCAGCTCGATGTAGGGGATCCCGTCGTCCTGGTAGGCGTCCCAGAGTCGTTCCAGCCATGCATCGCGCGTCGGCGCGTCGGCCGGTGCTTCGGCGATGATGGGAACGAGCGCCGCGATGGCGTTGTTGACCGCCGTGCCGATGGCCCCGGAGGAGCTGTCGATGCGCTCGAGGGCGGGGGAGAGCTTTTGCAGAAACACGACGGCACCATCCGCCGCGAGGACCTTGTCCTTGCGCGCGGCCTTCTTGATCTCGGAGACGGCCTCCTTGATCCGCTTGATGGCAGGCTGCGACCTCCAACCGAACGCGTGGCGGCGAAACCGCGCCCTGAACACCCACTTGTGACGTCCAGCCTTCGCCATCGCGTTTCTCCTCAGCGGCGCTCGATCTTCGGGCCTCCGCCGCCGCTTGATCTATTCGAGGCTGATGATGGGACTACGCCGCGTCCACGGAAATCCGCAAATTCAGCCCAGCCTGCGAAATCTGGTCTTGCAGCGCCAACCGCACGAACTGAGCCTCGCTATGTTCGAGGACGCGTGCCCATTCCGCGGCGCGAGCAGGGCTCACCGAACGCCTGCCGTGTTCGACGTCGCAGAGATTCTGGCGAGAGATGCCGAGCCGGCCGGCGAGCTCCGCCAGCGTCATCTGTTCGCCGTTGCGAATGGAACGGACGAATCTAGTCGAGGATGTTCCGCTCCCCCTTTGCGTCCCCGGAGGCCGTCAAGGCTACCGAATCCCGGTGCTCAATGGGATGACCACGAAGCGATGGGGCCCACACCGTGGGGCTTTGTCTATAGAAGATCAGCGTAGCGGCGCCTGCCGTGCAGCACGCGGTAGACGCGCACCTGCCGGGGCAGCACCTTGTAGAAGACAAGATGGTCACCCTGGATCAACACCCGATACCCCAGGTCACGGAGACGTTGATCGCGGGGCACCGTGCCGCGCGCGGGATTGAGCTCGAGTGACTCGATGGCGTCGACAAGCTTGCCGACAAACCGGTCGGCGGCGTCAGGGCGGTCGCTCAGGATGTATCGGTGAATCTCGACGAGATCGTCTTGTGCTCGGCGCAGGATCCTGACGGAGCGTTGTTTCCCGGTCACGCCGTCCCGCGGAGGCGCGCCCGCATTGTCGTCACACCGATGCCTCGGTCGCCCGCACGAACGTCGGCCTCAGCCTCGTCCAGCGCCGTGTAGAGATCGAGACGCGCTTGCTGACGCTCCCAAGAAGCGTGGCTCAATACTACCAGGTCGCCTTCGCCGTTCTTGGTAATAAAGACCGGCTCACCGGTTTCGTGGCAGATCCGCGAGATCTCCCGGCTCTTGTTTCTCAGGTCGGAGATGGGTCGGATCTCTGCCAAGGTCTGCTCCTTCAAGTCATGGGTATCGCGTCCGGCGCGGGAATCGGCGTCCAATCCGCTGTCGCACGATACCAGAGTATCAGAATTATGATAGATGGCGACGATGCCCGTGTGCCACTTCAGGCGTGCGCGCTACCGCTTGAAAACTCCTCGTATCGCTTCTCGAGCGCCAGCGGATCCGGCCTCTCCCCCGTCTTCCGTGGGGCATTGTCAAGTTAACTTCGCTTTCGCGAGGTTCGCACAATCCGCGACGGGGACTCTTCATGCCTCAGGCGTCAACTACCTCGCACCAAACTGCAAAGGAGCGAGCGCGGAGCAGGCGATAGTTGCTCGCTCGCAATCGGTGCCGACCTAGGTTGAAGAGATTCCGGACGGCGCCGTGCACGGACAGAAACCGCTGAGCTTGACGAGCGGATTTGAACCTGCGCATCTGACGCTCTCTCTGTCGGGTCGGCTGATGCGACACCTCCGCGAGGTTGTTCGCCCAGCGCCGGGTGTCGTGAACGACTGATGGCATGCCGCTCCGGTGCGCTGCAGCGTAGCTTCCGAGCTTGTCGGTGACGAGGCGGCGCGGCTCCATGCCCTGGCCCTTCAGCAGCTTTCGAAAGAACCGTTTAGCCGCACGAGCATTGCGATATCGCTGGACAAGGATGTCGATCACGTCGCCGTCCTGGTCGACGGCACGCCAAAGATAGTGACGCTGCCCTTGGATCGTGACGAAGACCTCGTCCAGGAACCAGGTGTCGCCCAACTGACCACGCCGCCGTCTCGCCTTGCGAGCGTACTCGGGGCCGAACTTGGCACACCAACCCCGGATCGCCTCGTACGAAACGATCACCCCGCGCTCCGCCAAAAGATCCTCCACATCGCGCAAGCTCAGGCAGAACCGATAATAGAGCCAGACGGCGTGGCTGATAATCTCTGGAGGGAACCGATGTCGATGGTAGCGCTGCGGGTCGGTGTTCATCGACGAACTTTGCCAGGCGCCTCGTTAAGTTGACAATGCCGCTCTGCCCGGTGATGACGATCGGGTAGGTGTGCTCGCCTTGAGATATTATATAATATAGATATCAATTTCTGATAGTTAATCAATATAATGATCGACTACAGAATCACCCCGGTTTCGATCCGTGAAGTTGTTCATGTTGTCATGCTTCGCGAGCTCGTAGGGCGCATCGGTGCCGATTCCTTCGTTCTAAAGGGAGGCGTGAACTTACGTCTGTACTTCGCAAGCGCCCGCTATTCACAAGACATGGATTTGGATGGCGAGCCAAGCCTCTCACATCAAATCCGAGACGTGATCGGAGGGTTCTTCGCTAGCCGCGAGGTTGGAGAGCTATTACGACAGGTCGGCATCCGAGAATTGGATCCAGGCGAGGGGCCCAGCAAGGACACCGAGACAACATTTCGCTACAAGTTCCACATAGTCGGTGCAGGGAGTATCCGCTATTCGACGAAAGTTGAGGTCTCCTATCGCGACCGCCATCCGGATGACGAGTCGACAGTCGATCCGGTGGCAAACGAGACCATTGGGAAATACCTGGCTGACGAACAGGTCGAGGTCCGTCACTACCTGCGAGTACCAGCACTGCGCCAGAAGATCGCAGCTCTAGCGGGACGTGCGACGCCGCAGACTCGGGACGTTTTTGACATCTACATGCTCCTGAGAGGAGCGCGTGAGACTGTTGCGCACGCCAGACTTCGAACCGTGCTCAGTGACGACCAACTCGACGAAGCGATGAACCACGCATATCAGCTCACATACGAAAGCTTCCGAGGGCAGGTCTTGGAGTTCCTGGATGAAGAAGACGTGTCGCGCTTCGATTCTGCTGAGGAATGGGATGAGATCCGTCTCGAGACGATCGACTTCATCGAGAAGATCGCGGCAACGGAAGCCGGTGGTTAGGCGATGAGAAAGGTGCTCGAAGCTGTCTGGAAGTCGCTGCTTCCGCGGTCGCCCGTATTCACAACCGCTGAAGCAGCGGACGCTGCCGGGATCAGCTTGTCGAACGCCTCCCGCGATCTGGCGAAAGCGGCGGAGCGCAACTTGCTGACCCGCGTCAGACGCGGCGTCTGGGCTGCAACGCAGCATCCAGACTTCTCTGCCTACGCCGTTGTCCCCTATCTTTTTCGGAGCAAGGAAAGTGGGTACGTTTCGCTCCTCTCCGCGCTGAGTGTCCATGGCGTCATGGAGCAAATTCCGAGGAACGTCCAGGTCATGACCCTCAGGCAGCGACCCAAGCTGAGAACCCCGGTTGGAACCTTCGAGTTTCACAAAATTCAAGGGAAGCTTTTCGGAGGTATCGAGCCGTATCAGATGATGCGACCTTTTGATCTGGCTACGCCTGAGAAGGCACTGTTCGACATCCTCTATTTGTCAGCACGTCGGGGCCGGCGATTTTCGGCTCTACCGGAGATCGAGCTGCCCGCGGATTTCTCCGAAGTGGCTCTGTTGTCCTGGATTGAGAAGATTGAGCTGAGGCCGCTTCGGATCGCGGTGGCACAGCGGTGGGACAACCTGAGCGAACGCGGCCGCGAGATCCCGGAGCCAAGAGGCCGGCGCGGTCAGCTCGTCTGAGCAGCTCCGCCTACCGCCGCTTCGCCGCGATCGAAAAACTGTCGGCCACCGTTCCATCCTCGTCGGTGACGGTGACGAGCATGGTTCAAACGTGGCGGCACAAAGGGCTGAAGGAGCTGCTCCACGGGGGGGGGGAATCGATGACGGCCCAACGGCGAACGAGGGAACCGGCCCATCCGGGGAGCCTCCTGCGGGAGGTTTGAGTGTCGCGCACATGGCTATCACTCCTTTTCCGGGCGCCGCTTACCCGAGGCGGAGGACACCTCGTAGCCGCCGAAGCGCAAGCTCGTCCCCTTCGACGCGGCGCGCTACCTCACAGACGACGCAGCGATTGCCGAGTACATTACGGCTGTTCTGGAGACTGATGACCCCGACCTGCTGCTCGCCGCCCTGGGCGACGTTGCCCGTGCCCGCGGCATGGCGCAGGTTGCCAGGGATGCCGGTCTCGGGCGCGAGAGCCTGTACAAAGCCCTCACACCCGGCGCCAAGCCACGCTTCGACACGGTGCTGAAAGTGGCGCGCGCCTTGGGTATACGCCTTTGTGCTCGAGCAGGAGCGGTCGACCGGGACTGACGCGGTCGGCATGAGGGGGTCGGCCCGGGCGCCGTCGATTCGAGAACCTCGCGGCCTTCAAGAAAGGCAGCTTTCTGCGTCAACCTGGCCTACTCAGGTGCCTACTGGGCTCGGCTGCATGCCGATCTGCACGAGATGGCGCGGACGGCGGACGTGACACTGGGGAAGCGGGCGCGTTACGGTCGAGAGTATCTGACGGCCGGGTTCCTTACCGGCGCATCCGGCAGGCAAGCTGAGGTTACAGCGGTGTGGATCATACGGTGTGGCGAGGACTTCCCACGATTGGTTGCAGTCGTGCCCGGCCGAGCAGAATGATGAGATACGAGGAACTTGACAACCCCGTGCTCAACAAGGAGCTGCCGCAGCACGGGCTGCGCGAGGGAGACCTCGGCGCCGTGGTGTTCGTGTACGAATCCGACGGGATCAAAGTGGAGTTCGTGCGGGTTTCCGGGGCGACCCAGGCGCTGGTTACGCTGCGCGTCGACGACGTGCGCCCGGTGGGTGACGAACACCTCGTGTCGGTGCGCACTCCCGAAGGATCCGACGAGGGGTAGGAGGGCACGCCGCTATCCTTGTCCTCGTCGAGGGCAACTCCCAGTACACGGATGACGCCTCGAACTCGACGTAGCGGTGCGGATACGTGGGCCGTGTAGTTGCAGGTTTGGCAGGTGAAGTCGTGGGTCGTTCCCATGGGCGTGACCGTCAAACTAAATGTGGCCTTAACGGGATGTTGTCAGGGAACGAGCGGCGCGCGCCAGGATGCACTTCGAGATCGTTGGGAAAATCGACGAAGTGCAGCTCATCGCACAGGGCCCCTCTGTCCGCGAGCGATCGCGGTTGCCCCGGCAATTCGGCCGCGCGCGATGGCGAAAGCTCAAGGGGATGGCGACGCTTCCGCTCGCCAGTGGTGTGCTGCGCCGGGCAGAGTTACATTGGTACGAGGCGCATGGCATCGGACGCCGAAAGCTCGAGATCATGAGCAGCGCGGGCACCTGCGGGTAATCGACGGAAGCGACTTCGTGATCGGCAAGACCTTAGGCCACTACGAAATCACCGGGAAGCTCGGTGCCGGCGGCATGGGCGACGTCTATCGCGCCCACGATCCCAAGCTGAAGCGGGATATCGCCATCAAGGTGCTGCCCGAGGAGCTGGCGGCTGATCCCGAGCGGCGCGAGCGCTTCGAGCGTGAGGCGATCGCCGTCGCTGCCCTCGATCATCCCAACATCGTGACGGTGTACTCGGTGGAAGAGGCCGACGGGCTGCACTTCATCACCATGCAGCTGGTCGAGGGCAAGACGCTGTCCGAGCTGATTCCGCGGCAGGGGTTTGCTCTGGAGAAGTTCTTCGAGCTCGCCGTACCGTTGGCCGATGCGATCGGGGCGGCGCACGAGCGCGGTATCACGCACCGTGATCTAAAGCCTGCCAACGTGATGGTGGCCGCCGATGGGCGCGTCAAGGTCCTCGACTTCGGCCTTGCCAAGCTGATGGCCGGCGATGCGGATGCTGACTTGGCCACACAGCTTGCCACCGAGCACCTCACCGAGGAGGGCAAGATCCTCGGCACGGTGGCCTACATGTCGCCCGAGCAGGCCGAGGGCAAGGAAATCGACCACCGCTCCGACATCTTCTCGCTCGGCATCCTGATGTACGAAATGATCACCGGCGAGGGGCCGTTTACCGGTGATACGAAGCTGTCGGTGATGTCGTCGATCGTCAAGGATACGCCGACCTCGATTACCGAGCTGAACCCGCGGGTGCCGCGCCACCTGGGCCGCATCATCAAGCAGACGCTCGAGAAAGATGTCTCGCGGCGTTCGCAGTCGGTGATCGATGTGCGCAACCAGCTCGAGGAGCTGCAGCGTGAGGTGGCGTCGGGGGAGGTGCTGCCGGCGGGTGCGGGGGGTGCGGGGGCCGCGGTCGCCGGCTCCGGTGCCGGGGGCCGAGCCCGGCTGGTGGCGGGCGCAGTGATCGTCGGCGCGCTGGTTGTGGCGTTGGCGGTGATGTTCGGCGGTGGTGGCGGTGCGGAAACAAGGTTCACGCTGGGCGAGGAACAGAGCGTAACCAGCGATCTGGGGATGGAGGAGTTTGCGGCGATTTCTCGGGACGGGAGATTTGTCGCCTATTCCCAGCTCTCTTCCGATGGGCGTCAGCGTATTTATGTGCGACAGATCAGCGGCGAGCGGCCGATTCCGCTCACCGATAGCGTCGAAAGCAGTCAGGCTTTGCCCCGCTGGAGTCCGGATGGCAACGACATTGCCTTCGTCGGGGGCGATGGGAGGGCCTACGTCGCGCCCGCACTCGGTGGCAGGGCGACACCTGTGGCGCGACCGGAGTCCGACGACACCTACATCGTTTCGGTCGCGTACTCGCCGAATGGCGACGAAATTGCCTACGCCACCAACGATTCGTCGGAAACCGGCGCCATCTATGTGAAGCCGGTGCAGAGTACCGGCGGGGGCCGGATGATCGCCGATTCGATCAGCGACATGGCGGGGCTCGCCTGGTCGCCCGACGGTCGCTGGTTGGCCTACTCGGTGGGCAATGGGGCATTCTACCGGTACCGCAACCTCGCGCCCGCCGACCTGTGGGTGATCTCGATGGCGGAGGGTACCCAGACGCCGATAAGGGTGACGGAAGATGTCTTCATGAACCAGAGCCCGGTGTGGATGCCCGAGAGCGACTACCTGCTGTTCGTTTCGGATCGCGGCGGCGGTGGAGAGGTCTATCAGGTCGAGATATCGGCGAGCGGGGCCCCGGTCGGTGAGCCGACGTCGGTCAGCACCGGGCTCGATGCCTCGATGATCAGCGTGTCCGGTGAGGGCGACACGTTGGCCTACGCCGACTACAGCGCGAGATCGAATATCTTCAGGTTGTCGCTATCTGCCGATGGCCCGGTTCGAGCGGAGGATGCCACGCCGGTGACCTTCGAAGAACAAATGATCGAAACCATTGACGTCGATCGCGCGGGCGCGAAGTTGCTCTACGACTCCAACATTTCAGGCAACCAGGACATCTACTCGAGACCGATCGACGGGGGCCAGCCGGTTCGATTGACGACGGATCCTGCCGACGACTTCGCTGCCGCCTGGTCGCCGGACGGTACGAAGATCGTGTTCCACTCCTTCCGCGCGGGAAACCGCGACATCTTCTTGATGTCCGCCGCCGGGGAGCAGGAGAGCCTCGTGCAGCTCACCAGTGATCCGGCCGACGACCGGGTTGCCCAGTGGTCGCCTGACGGTCTGGAGATCGTGTTCCAGTCGAATCGCGGCGGGAACTTTCAGGTCTGGAAAATGTCGCCGGAAGAGAGCGAGCTGGATGGCGGCGAGCCAACCCCATTGAACACCGACGTCGCCTGGGACCCGGTCTGGTCGCCGGACGGTCAGCAGATCGCATACATCGACCCCAGTGGCGGCCTGTTCGTAATCCCCTCCACGGGCGGTGAGGCCAAGCGCTTGGCGAGTGGCTTCGCCAACAGGCCCTCATGGTCGGCCGATTCCAAAGAAGTGTTCTTTCTTCGCTCTAGCCTCGACGGTAGTGATGACCTCGGAATCTGGTCGGTGCTCGCCGACGGTGGCGAGGGAAGGAAGCTCGTGAGCGTCGCTGATGCGAGAACCGCCATGTCAATGTTCTTCGCCGTCGTCGACGAGCAGGTCTTCTTCTCGATGGGTACGTTCGAAGGCGACGTTTCGGTGAGGACGCTCTCGAGGCAATAGTGACCGGGCCGCCTACCCCAGCCGCAACTCGATCGCTGCTACTTTCGCGAGCGCCTCGAAATCCCTATCCCTGTGCAGCACTGCGAGCGAGTGTCGCGCGGCGCAGGCCGCGATCAGGCAGTCGATGCTCGAGCGCACCGTGAAGCCGGCGCGCCGGGCGGAGCGGAACAGCTCCGCCGCCTCGAGGTAGGTCGCCAGCGACATCGGCGATTCGACCATGGGCAGCGAGAGCAGCGCCTCTCGCGCGGCGGCATGGGCCCCGGGATCGCGGATGCCCTGCAAGAGCTCCTGCACTACGGGCGGGCAGGTGACGACTTCGTCGAAGTCGACCAGCGTCTCGAGATCAAGGCCCTCGCCGCGGCGCAGCACTTCGACCCAGATCGACGTGTCAACCAGTACCACGATCGCGTCGCATTTCGTCGAGGTCGCCTTCCCAAACACCGGAGCCGCGCAGTTCGAGGATTCGGCGCGCCTTGGCGCGGCGCACGAAGTCCTCCAGGGCGCGCATGACAGTGCCGGAATAGGTGCGTTCGCCGGAGAGGCGTTGTGCCTCCGAAAGGACCAGCTCATCTAACACAAGATTCGTACGTTTCATATGTTCAGTATGTGTTAAGGCCCGCACAGGCACAACCGTCCTCCATCAATGATCGATATCGCGTCGGTGTAGGTGCCCATGATGAGAGTACAACCGATCAGGACGAAGGCCGACCACCAGGCCGCGATGGCGCAGATCGAGAAGCTGTGGGACGCGGCCCCGGGCTCGGAGGACGCCGATATGCTCGAGGTGTTAGCTGTCCTGGTGGAGGCCTACGAGAACGAGCACGTCGAGATCTTGCCGCCGGACCCGATCGACGCCATTCTTTTCAGCATGGAGCAACGGGGAATGGCTCGCGCCGATCTGCAGGAGGTCTTGGGCGTGAGCCGCGGCCGTCTGTCGGAAGTGCTCAGCGGCAAGCGTGGTCTGTCGAAGGCGATGATCCATCGGCTGGTCGATCAGCTCGACATCCCGGCCGAGATCCTGATTCAGCCGGCGCGGTGACACGCGACCCAGCTTGGCATCGAGGCGTTCGGCGTCCTCGTGGATGTCGCTTACCAGCGCGAAAGAAAACGACTCCTTGGCGCGGTCCAGCGTCGTGAAGCTGTACACCTCGCTCACGACGCTGGCGCCGAAGGTGACTTCGTAGGGTTTGAGCTCGACGACCTGCTTCGAGAAGGTGCGGTATCGGTACTGCTGGCCGGGCTCGAGCCCCTCGATCAGAACCCGATGAAGCGTGGTGTCGGCAAGGGGGCGGCAGGGTGAGTCGTGACCAGGCTTGGCGCAGAACCCGTAAATATGGGAATATGGTACCCGTGAAGACGACGATCGAGCTCGATGATGAGCTTTTCCGCAGGAGCAAGGCCGAGGCTGCATTGCGCGGCCAGAGCTTGAAGGACCTCTTCACGGCGGCGCTGCGGGACTACCTCGGCCAGACCGGGAGGTTGTACCCCGAGCGGCCCACCGGCTGGAGGAGCGTGTTTGGCGTTGCCGATGCGGACATGGTCGAACCGGTGGACGCAGCCGTGACCGAGGCGTTCGGGCGGGTCGATCCGGACGAATGGACGTGATCCTCGACACCAACGCGGTTTCAGCGCTGCTGCGCGGAGACACTGCCCTGGCCGCGTTGCTCGAACCCGCCAAGCGCCATCATCTCCCGGTGATCGTGATCGGTGAATACCGGTATGGATTGATCCGCTCGCGGCACCGGAAGACGCTTCAGGCATTCCTCGAAACACTCATCCGCGAGTCGCTCGTCCTCCGCATCGATGAAACGACTACGACCTACTATGCCGCCGTCCGGAACGAGCTGCGCGAGACCGGTAGCCCCATTCCCGAGAACGATGTCTGGATCGCCGCGCTCGCCCGGCAACACGGCCAGCCGATTGTCAGCCGAGACGAGCACTTTGACGAGATCGCCGAAACGGAAAGACTGGGGTGGTGACATGCGGTGGCTCCGCCGGGAGGATGGGTGAAACGCACGAGACGGACAGGGTTGTTCCTGATCCTATGTAGTTTCCATGTGCTGGCCGGGAGTTCGTATTCCCAAGACGGCAGGGCGCCCGTCGCTCGGTTCGAGTTCGAGGGAAACATCGAGAATGCCGCCGGAGCTTCCAGGGCGGGAACGGTGGGCGGAACGTTCGTAGCGGGGCTCGAGGGCCAGGCTCTGAGCCTGACCGCGGGTGACTCTTCGGCGCTGCTGACCCTCGATCGCGACAACCTGCTGTTTGATCGAGGCGAAGATTTTTCGGTTCAGTTCTGGATACGAACCACCATGGATCCCGCAGAGCGAACCGTGGCGCTTTCGCACAAGGCGTTCACCGACAACAGTCTCGCTTCGCACAAGCGATCGGGATGGGTGTTCTACATCTCCGACGGTACCTGGGCATGGAACATGGGTTCCGGCGGCCGACGGATTACCTACGAGCGCGACAACGGGGAGCACATGCCGCTCAACGATGGGCTTTATGACGGGGACAACAAGGTCGTGTACAACGTCGACGACTCTGTGGGCTTCGATTTCACCAGCGCCCGGGCCAGCGCCAGCGCCGAGGCCAGCGCGTTGGTCGTCGGGTGGGCCGGTACCGACGCTAGTCCGCCGGCGGAGATACTCCCGGCGATCCATGCGGGCGCCGAGAACCTTCAGCAGCTCGTCGACGCATTCAACCGCCTCGGCGTCAGCGAGGTTGCCCCCGAGGAGTTCGTGAACCTGATCGTCGAGCCCGAGCGGCTCTTCGACCAGAAGGTCGATCAGATGGTCGAGCTGCTCGGTGCCGCCGGCGCGGCGTTTCGCGCGTCGATGCAATCGGTCGACTTCGAGCCGGTTACCGCTCTCGAGGCCGAGCTGATGGACAACCCCTACACGATCCATCAGGCGTTCAGCTTCATGGAAGCCGCACCCCTGCTGAAGATCTACACGCTGGTCGACGGCGACGTAGTGATCGACGAGAGGGTCGCCCGGGCGTTCACCGAGAGAGAGCGCTTGTACCCGTCTGACTTCGACATCGACAGCCTGGCGATCTGGGATCGTCCGCTCTCAGCCGGCGAGGTGCGGGACTCGTACGCGCAGCACTTCAAGCCGGTCACCGCCGATCTCGACGAACAGATCACCTCGATCACGGTGGGCTCTTGGAACATCTTCCACGGCGGCAAGCACTTCACCGTCGAGGAGCACGGCTGGGACTCGAGAGTCGCGATCGCCGAGATTCTGAAGCGCCAAGACGTCGACGTCCTGATGATGCAGGAGACCTACTCGTCGGGCGATTTCATCGCCGCAG